>JBJYXQ010000273.1:0-2612 GCA_046260035.1 Anaerolineae bacterium | reverse complement strand
CTTACGGCCTGATCTCCCCGGCGAACCACGTGCCCGCCGAAACCCAACCATTGTCGCTTCCACCCCAACCCTGGTTGACGTAGAACCAACGGTCGTATTCTGTCCAGCAACCGATGAAACAGCGTCGTCGTGAGCGCCAGGCATAGCCGTAGGCCAGCGGGTAGTGATTGAGCCAGCCGGTACCGATAATGGCAGGCGTATCGCGATAGATGATGGAATCACGTGCCCGCTCACGCAAACCACCTTCTTGGATGCCTACCGAATTGTAGTGGGTGTAGAGGCGCGTCCCGGTACGCCCGGCGAGGTAGCCAGATGCCCCGCTCATATCCCAGGGCGCGGTCGCGCCGCTGCCAAAGGCACAGAAGGTGCCAATGCGCTGGCGGATTTCCCAGATCATGTTCTTCACACCGGTGTCCCAGTACTGCGGCGCGACAACATTGGTACCGTAACCGCCGTTCTCGCGATAGAGTCCCCAGCGTGGTGCCCAGTAGGCATTACCGCTGGCAGCCTGGTTATCCGCCCACCCAAATAGCATGGCCCAGCCCGTCGCGCCACAGCCACTCCAACAACTGGAAGGGTTCTGTGGATCGTTGGCCGCCATCTGATTGTACAGGCGTTGGTCACCGTGTGAACCGGCCCAGAAGTAGTGCCACGAACTCCATCCATTGACCGCGGTGGGGGCGTTGATCACCTCTCCCTTGAACTTGGGAGCGTTAACGGCTGCCGCCAGCGAGGTCACTCCGGTGCTACCGTTGTGGTTGAGGAGCACCAACGGGAGATAGACAAAGCGCTGTTCCACGATCTGGAAACGCACCGTTTCCTCAACATCGTTGCTATAGTTCACCGTTGCTGTGAAGGGTGTAGATCCCAAAGGCACAGTGTCCGCTACGGTAATCCTAAAAAGCTCGGGCACCGGTAGCCCTTGGGTAACGGTCTGAGTGGTGATGTAGGCGAGGCCTGGTCCGTCGAGTGTCACGGTGGGGTCAGACCACAGCATCGCCAGGTCGTAAACTTCCTCCTTAGCGAGGACGATGCCGTACTCCAGGTCAGCCTGTTCGCCCCGCCAAACCTCACTGGCTTCGCGGCGCTGCTCTTCCAGGAAAACGCCGTAACTGTCCGTGTAGCCTGTCTTCAGTGCATCCCAGGACTCCCATTCGGTGATATTCAGTTCAGTGGGCGGCGTGACCGTGCCAGAAACAACCAGCGTGCCGCTGATCGTCCCGGCACCCCCATCGTCGCCGAGGTTTTCGTCAGGAACCCAGGTCGCTGCGCCAAGCTTCTGCTCTTGATCCAACCAATCCATGTTCATCCCCTCAATTTTCGGGGGAAGTTGCCCCAGGGTTGCTACGATGCTGCCCTTGGTGTCTTCGGCGACGTAGGAAAGTGTGTCCAGCTTGTAGTAAACGGCGGCTGTATAGTTGGATATTTTGTCGAGTTGTTGCGTGGGCGGTTCACCGCTGAAATCCCAATGCGCGATGGGGAAGTCGTTTTCGTTGGCAGCGAGGATCATAAAACCGGCGGGCATGTTGTTGCTTTCAGGAAGGATAACAGGGATCTCGTAATACGCGGGGTTCTGTAGATCATCGGGTCGGTAAAGGAAACGTACTTCCTGCCCCAGGATAGCGCGCTCCCATCCTGGGGTCATCTCACTGAAGCGCATCTCCTCCAGGTGTTGCGCAGCTCGACGGTGCGCCGCAATAGGAATATCACTAAGCTGTGCGACCCGAAGTGGAATATTGGGGGCGCTTTGTACAGCGTTAGGCAAAGTTGACAATCCCCACGCCAGCCCTGCCAACAGCACCAGCAAAAACGCCAGGCGCGCCAATCGCTGCGCCGGGTGAGGGTTGTGAGGATACGCATTTGTTACCTTAAACATTGTAAGCCTCCTTAACACATACGGAGAAAATAGGTCATCTATACCCTCAGTATAGTCTATTTATCATATAAAGTCAATACTTATCTTCTTAATTAACATATATGAGATGTGTTTTTCCGCTCACCAGATATAATTACCCTATGCTCTACCGGCGATTTTGTCTTATGCTTGCAGCCATAGGTTGTGCTGCGCTGATGCTGCTGTCGTGGTATACCACTGCAAATGGCGACACACTGCCCCCTGATACGTTTGCCGGACCGTGCTCTGCCTGGGCGCCCGTGAACGATGGGGCGTTTGGTATGGGAACGGGTCCCTACAGCAGCGATTACGACAACGAAGAAGGGTTCGAGGTCGTCATCTTCAATGGACAGCTTTATGTGGGGATGGAGGCCGATAACGCCTACGGGGCACGGCTCTGGCGGACGAAGGCCGGCGTCCGCGTGCCTACTAATCAAGCGGATTGGGAAGAAGTTGCTGCCGACACAAACGGCTGGCCCTTTGGCAATGCCGTCATCACGCAAAATGACCACATCGACAGCCTCGCTGTTTTCCAGGGCACGCTCTATGCCAGCACCGCGAATCGCAGCGGCAGCAATTTAGGCACGCTCATCTACAGCAGCACGACCGGCGCGCTGAACTCGTGGACACAGGTGATTTCGGCGGGCTTTGGCGACGTGAATAACGTCAACTTCAAGGATATGGCGATGTTTACCGTGAACGCGACCGAGTGGTTGTG
>JBJYXQ010000272.1:0-8566 GCA_046260035.1 Anaerolineae bacterium | reverse complement strand
TGTTCTTCGACCGCCACCTCCATACGCAGGTTGTTCGCAAGCACATCAACCGTGCTCTCCCAGTACGCCCATCCCTCGACTTGGTCACAGGGCTGGACCGTATCACGCCCAATCCAAAGGCCCAACAGGCGCAACGGGGCAGCAGATGTCCCCAGCCCGAGCGATTCGACGGGAGCCGCTCTATCCGGCAAAGGCGGGGACTGCGCCGCCAAAAGTGTGACTGGCTGCAGCGTCACCGTAGCCTCGTCTTCACCGGCGATGTAGACGGTGAGCGTGGGTGTATAGACGCCCGGCGGCGTCCAGGGATCGGGCTTCAGGGTGTAGCGGCCCAGAACAGGCGTGTCGACAGGCCAGCGGGAGGGGCGGTAGTCGCCGCTACCCGGTGTGCTGTTGAAGCGCGCCCACTCATCACCCCGCGCATCCAGCAAGCGCGCAACTACCTGGTAGAAGCGGTCTTCACGGACGGCAGTAGCATCGGCAGTCCAGAAAGCCCACACATCCAGTGCCTCTCCGGCGCGCTGAGATGTCTCTGGCAGACGATAGCCCCACAACGTCAGGCCGGGCAGCGTGGGCTGCATCGGCTGCGCGGTGAGTGACGGTTCAGCGGGGAAATCGGCCCGGCGTTCGAGGATGAAATGGCGCAGTCCAAGACCATGGAATTGCGGCGCCGGTACTTCCGAGCCGAGCGTTTCCAGCAGAGCAGGCACGACGCCGGTCGGGTCGGTGACGTGATCCAACCACGTGACCAGCCACACATCGGACGCCTCTTGCAAAGCAGTGTTAAGCGCGGGCGCAACGTCGCCGTAGTACAGCACGTGATTCACGTCCAGGAGTTCGTCGTCGGGCAGCGGCAGCAGACCATCGAAGCCCGCGTAATACGCCCAGGCCGGGAAAACGGAGCCCGTCTCGACGATGACGACATCGCTGGAGACAGCGGCGTCGTCTGGTGTGCGATGATCTTCGACATAGCGAGCGACACTACGCCAATCTTCGGTAGCATACGCCGGATCAGTGAGCAGATACAGGTCAGCGCGGACAGCAATGGCGACGAAGATCAAGCTGCACACAGCGAGCCAAACGCGGGCAAAGGCGCGTAGCCTCCGTTTATCATAGGCCCGCACCATCCCCCACCCTAGCGCCAGCGCCAACACCGGCAGCGGGGCCAGAAACGAAGCGTGACGATGACCCCATTTCGGCATACTGCGGAAAATCAAGGCCATCGCGCCCACAGGGAGCAAATACAGCAGGGGATACAATCCCGCGTAAGGACGGCGGCGGGTAAATAAGAGCAGCGGGAAAGTCGCCAATAGTAGGATGCCACCGACAACCACACTCGATGTGCTGGGCCAGTAATCGGAAACCGTCATTCCCGTGATCGTGATGCGCAGGAACTCGGCGACGGGCAGATGCCCGGCCCAGTAAGTGGCATTGTCCCCTAGAGTGCGCAGTGCACCGATAACCCAGGGGAGGAACAACACGCCGGCAGTGAGTGACGGCCAGAACAGATCCCGCAGCCAGGCTCGCACAGCAGGCCAGGGACGGCACAGGAGCACGGCAAGCGCAAAGAGTCCCAATCCGGCAAGCCAAAAGGCGGAGAGCGTCAAAGTAGCAAGCGCGCCGAACAGGGCACCGCCCCAAAGCCAGGCCCAGCAGCGGCGCGCATGGGGATCACGCGCGTATAAAGTCTCAATCAGTGCCATACTGGCAAACAACGTCCAGGCGATGAATGGACCGTACATGCGCGTCTCCCGCGCAGCCCAAAGGATGGGCGTGGCGAGCGCGCCGAACAGGAGCGCCCAAACCGCGGCGATGCGTTGTCCCGTCAGACGGCGGGCGATGCGCGCCAACACTGCCAGGGCGAGTAGCCCAAAGAGAACGGAGGGGAAACGCAATGCGAATTCACTCATTCCGGCGAGTGGCTGCCACACACGCAGCAGAAGGTACGACAATGGCGGGATCAGCTCGCGCATACTCAGTGACAGCATCTCGCCCAATGGTAATCGGGTGACCCACCACAGATACGCCTCGTCGTACCACAGACTCGGCCCACCGAGGTTCCACACACGCAAGGCAAATGCCGCCAGCAGCAGGATAACGACACTCCCTCGAAAATAACCACAGAGACACGGAAAGCACAGAGCTTTTTTAGCATCTTCTCCGTGTTCTCTGTGTCTCTGTGGTGCAGAATTTGCGTTACGCGTTCCCCGTCTCACCGCGTCAACTCTCCGCGCAGGTTCATCTGCATCTGCTGTTTGATGACGTCGCTGCCTCCGGCGGCTTCCAGATTGAAGAGATAGAAGAGCTTCGCCAATGCCGCCTCCACAGTCATATCAAAGCCACTGACCACACCGATTTTTGCCAATGCCGATCCGGTCGCGTAGCCTTCCATGTCCACCATCCCTTTGAGGCACTGCGTGCAGTCTACGATCACAACGCCGCGTGCGACGGCGTCTGCCAGCGCGGCCATGAATGCGTCGCTGGTAACCGGACCATTTCCCACCCCGTAGGTTTCCAAGACCAAGCCTTGCAGTGGCGGGCGCAGCACGTTGGCAATGATGTCAGGATGCATCCCTGGGAAAAGCCGTAACGTCCCCAAATGGGCCGCATCAAGCGGCTGGACAACGAGTGCTCCCGGTGTAGGCGGAGGCAAGATGTTCTCCCAATGCACATCGATGTGAATGCCTACCGTTCCCAATGGCGGGTAGTTGGGCGAGTCGAACGCATCGAAGCCCACGGCATTAACCTTGACGGCGCGACAACCGCGCAGCAGTTTGTCGCCGAAATAGAGACAGACTTCGGGGATGGGATAGTTGGCAGCAATCATCATCACGGTGATCAGGTTCTCACGGGCGTCGTTGCGTACCTCGCACAGCGGCAGTTGCGATCCTGTGAGGATGACCGGCTTGCCCAGGCCTCGCAGCATAAAGGGCAACGCGGACGCGGTGTAGGCCATTGTGTCTGTCCCATGCAGAACGATGAAGCCATCGTAATCGTCGTAGTGCGCCGCGATGTCCTCCGCAATCTTGAGCCAATCGGGGGGCATCATGTTAGCGGAATCCAGAAGCGGATCATATTCGTGGACGGTGTAGTCGGGCATAGCAGCGTCACACATTTCCGGCATCGTCGCGAGTTGCGCCGCGAGATAACCCGGGACAGGCGCATACCCGTCCGCCGTCGGCTGCATCCCGATGGTTCCACCGGTATAGACGATGTAAACGCGTTTACGCATCAACCCTCCATTTTATCTATAGGCGGTTTCACAGTATAATAAACATAAATAGATCTAGCAAATTAAGGAGGCACGCATATGCCTACACAAGTTATCAAGCGTAATGGAGCTGTCGTCCCTTTCAACCGAGACCGGATCACGAACGCCATCTACCGGGCCGCTGTCGCCGTGGGTGGCCGCGACCGCGCAGTTGCCGAAGATCTGGCTAACCAGGTCATCACCATCCTCGAAAGCACATGCCCCACCGACGAGCATGTTCCCACCGTCGAAGAAATCCAGGACATTGTGGAGAAAGTCCTCATCGAGAACGGGCACGCGCGCACCGCCAAAGCTTACATCCTCTACCGCCAGGAACGCGCGATGCGCCGTCGCAGGCGCTCGGGCGGTGAAACTCAGCGTGATCCAGAAAATATTCCCTACCGCAAACTCTGGGAAGTGCTCAACTGGGCCATCGATCATAACGTACACAATGTCTTCCGGCTCAACGAGCGCATCGCCAGGGGTGAATTCGCCGACATCGTCCGCGAGTCAGACCTGGCCTACGAAAAAGACGTCGCCCATGCTGCCAAGATGATCATGGATCGCCGCGCCGAAGTCCGCATCGTCATCATTGCCGGACCTTCCTCCTCAAACAAAACAACGACCACCGTCAAACTCGGCGCGCATCTCAAAGAAGCCGGGTTGAGCCTGGTCGCTCTCAACGTCGATAACTACTTCTTCGACCTGGATATGCATCCCAAAGATGAATACGGCGACTACGACTTCGAGACACCGCAGGCGCTTGATCTGGCGTTGATCAACGAACATCTCCAGCGCCTCATCGCCGGGGAAGAAGTCGCGATTCCGTACTACAACTTCAAAAGTGGGATGCGCGAAAGCAGCCGCACGACGCTGAAAATCGGCCCCAATGACGTTATCCTTATCGACAGTCTGCACGGTCTCTACGCCGGGATGACGCAGTCAATCCCCGACGAGCAGAAGTTCAAGCTCTACATCGAGACGCTGTTGCAAATGAAAGGACCAGACAACAAGTACATCCGCTTCACCGATATACGACTGATGCGGCGGATGGTGCGCGATGCTCGCGAGCGCTCCTATGATCCCCGGCGGACGCTGGAACATTGGCATTATGTCCGCAGCAGCGAACTACGCCACATCATTCCCTACGTCAACACGACCGATTACATCGTCAATGGCGCGACGCCCTACGAATTGCCCATCATGCGCACGCGCCTGTGTGGGCATTTCGCCGAATGGGTAAGACTCTACAAGGACGATCCCAACCGGATGGATGCCTACCTGCGGGCGGAACGTGTTCACGACTTACTGCAAGCTATCATCCCCATTGACAACGACTCCGACATCCCTGCCACCTCGCACGTCCGGGAATTTATTGGAGGGAGTGCTTACGATTTGCATTGACGTAGAACATGATGCGTGAAGATATCACGCATCATGTATCACGGCATCCATCTTCAACGCCTGCGCTACAAACGCCCACATATCCGCGCGTTCCTGGATCAACACCGCCGTCGGTTTTCCCGGCCCATGACCGGTTTTCGTCTGGATGCGGATGAGGATCGGCGCGTCGCCCTGCTGTGCGGCCTGGAGCGCTGCTGCGAACTTGTACGAATGCGCGGGCATCACCCGATCGTCGTGGTCGCCGGTGAGGATGAGCGTAGGCGGATAGGATGCCGGCTTCGCATTGTGCAACGGTGAGTAGGCATAGAGCGTCTCAAACTGTTCTAAATCTTCGTCGGCGCAACCGTAGTCGCTCACCCACGCCCAGCCAATGGTGAACTTGTGGAAGCGCAGCATGTCCATCACGCCCACCGTGGGCAGCGCCGCGCCGAAGAGATCGGGCCGTTGGGTGAGACACGCCCCCACAAGCAGGCCGCCGTTGGAACGCCCCTCGATCACCAGCTTGGGCGTGGACGTGATCTCCTCCTCGATCAAGTATTCAGCGCAGGCGATGAAATCGTCGAAGACGTTCTGCTTCTGGTGAACGGTCCCTGCCGCGTGCCACGCCTCGCCGTACTCGGCGCCGCCCCGAATGTTACCAACGGCAAGCACCCCACCCATCTCCAGCCACACCAGCCGCCACACCATAAAGACCGGCGGCTGCGCGAGGTTGAATCCGCCATAGCCATACAATAGCGTGGGATTCTGGCCATCCTTGCACCAATCACGGCGATGCACCAGGAACATGGGCACCTGTGTACCATCCTCGCTGGTGACGAAGACCTGCTCTGTCTCGTAAGCGGTTGTGTCGAAATCAAGATCTGGCGCGGCCAAAACTTCGCTTGCGCTAGTGATGAAATCGTAGCGGTAGACCGACGGCGGGTAGAGAAAAGAATGGAACGTGTAGAACAACTCGGCGTCCTCTCGACGGCCATGGACTTCGAGAAGCGAACCCAATGCTGGCAGTGCGATTTCGCCCCCAGGTGTGCCGTCCAACGCGAAGCGCAGCAGTTGGTGATGTGCATCGTGCAGATAACGTGCCACAAACTCGTCGTGCACCAGCGTCACGTCCTCGAGCGTATCGGCGGCTTCTGGGATCAGTGTCCGCCAACACTCCCGCGCCGGATGCTCCACATCGATGATCAGGACCTGACCGCGCGGAGCGTGCAAGTCCGTGAGGAAATAGAACTCCGAGCCAGTATTACCAATGAAGTTGAATCGTGCCTCAAAAGTAGAGATCAACTCCACGAACTCGCCATCGGGCAGCGTTTTGTAGAAGACGCAGTTACGACGGCCCGTGCCCTGCGAAACGAGAAGGATCAGGAAACGCCCATCGTCGGATACTTGCGTGTAGAAACCCCATTCTTTATGGTCAGGGCGCTCGTAGATGAGCACGTCCTCTTCCTGTGGCGTGTTGAGGTGGTGCTGGTAGACTTTCTTGTTGTAGTTCGTCCCCGCGTACTCCATCCCTGCTTCCGGCGCAGCGTAGCGCCCGTAGAAGAAGCCGCTGCTGTCGGGCAGCCAGGACGCTTCGCAGAACTTGCTCCATTCGATCACATCCGGCAAATCCTCACCGGTTTTGATGTTGCGCACATGCCACGTCTTCCAATCCGAACCACTGGCGCTGACGGCGTAAGCCAGCCATTGTCCGTCTCGGCTTACGTTGGCGCCGGTCAGCGCGACCGTACCATCTTCGGACAACGTATTGGGATCGAGTAGCACGCGGCCTTCGTCGTCGGGTGTTGCCATCACGTAGAGCACGTCCTGGTTTTGCAAACCGCTGTTGCGGAACTGAAAATAGCGCCCGCCGCGTCTGAATGGGGCGCTGAACTTGGGGAAATCCCACAATTCCGTCAGCCGTGCGCGAATTACCTCGCGCGCGGGAATCTGTTCCAGATAGGAGAACGTCAAGGCATTCTGCGCCTCGATCCACGCATGCGTCTCCGGCGCGTTGAGGTCTTCCAGCCAGCGATAAGGATCAGGAACGGGCGTTCCGTGGTAGTCGTCGACGTGATCGACGGTACGCGTCGGTGGATAGCGAAGTTTGGTCATGCACATACCTCCCAGGGAAAATCAAAGTTCACGAAGAGGATCAACTTGATCATCGTTCATCTCCAAATCATAGTAAGGTCATCACTGCAAGTATAGGAAGCTTGCAGGTTTAGTCAATGAAAGAATTGACCTGTCCGGCTAGACGTGCTACAATTTAAGCAAGCTGGCAAAGCCCGACTGATTCGTGCAGAACTTATGACTTCTATACACCTCAGAGGTGCTGAAATCGTTTAGTTTCATATGCACGGATCAGTAACTATCGGACTAACGAGGTGCGAATCCTCGCACTTATGCGAATCTTCGCACCTAGACTATTTTCGGAGGTCACGATGTCAAAGGGAAAGAAGAATCAAACCGGTGAAAGTCCAGAAGAAGTCTCCACCCCACCCGAAAAGGAGAACAGCAAGCAGCCGCGCAAAAAGCTCAAACGGAAGGTTTACGAACGAGAGCTGCGCAAACTCCAGGTCGAACTGGTCAAGCTGCAATACTGGATCAAGGAGAAGGGACTGAAGGTCATCGTCATCTTTGAAGGGCGCGACGCCGCCGGGAAGGGAGGCGTCATCAAACGCATCACCGAGCGTCTAAATCCCCGCATCTGCCGGGTGGAAGCGTTGGGCACCCCCTCAGACCGGGAGAAAACGCAATGGTATTTCCAGCGATATGTAGCTCGCCTCCCTGCTGCCGGGGAAATGGTACTCTTTGACCGCAGTTGGTACAATCGAGCCAACGTCGAGCGGGTGATGGGTTTCTGCACGGAGGAGGAATACCGCGAGTTTCTGCGTTCATGCCCTGAGTTTGAGCGGATGTTGATCCGTTCGGGCATTATCCTCATCAAATACTGGTTCTCCGTAAGCGATGAGGAACAGGAACACCGCTTTCAGGCTCGCATCGACGATCCTACCAAACGCTGGAAGCTCAGCCCGATGGACCTGGAATCGCGCAAGAAGTGGATCGAATACTCCAAGGCCAAGGACGAGATGTTCGCCCACACCGACACCAAGCAATCGCCCTGGTACGTCGTCAACTCCGATGACAAACGCCGCGCGCATCTCAACTGCATCACCCACTTGCTGAGCAAAATCCCCTACAAGGATTTGACGCCCGAGCCCATCGAACTCCCACCGCGCCAGGATGAAATCGCCTACGTCCGCCCGCCGATGGAGTACCAGACGTTCGTGCCGGAGAAATTTTAGGCAGGCCGGACGTATAGCCTAAACGATGATACGTGATGCGTGATTCGTAAACCGAAAGTCACGCATCACATATCACGCATCACGGTTACAATGCCTCGTAAAATCATCCACCTGGATTTGGATGCCTTTTTCTGCGCAGTGGAAGAACTCCACGATCCTTCACTGCGCGGCAAACCCTTCGCCGTGGGCGGGCAGCCCGACGAGCGCGGCGTCGTCGCGTCGTGCTCCTACCCCGCGCGAATGTACGGCGTGCACTCGGCGATGCCGATGAGCCGCGCGCTGCTGCTCTGCCCACAACTCATCGTCGTGCCGGGGCGCCACGGGGTCTACGACGATCTTTCCCACCAGGTGATGAGCCACTGCTACGACCTCACCAACCTGGTGGAACAGATCTCCATCGACGAGGCCTTCCTCGACGTGAGTGACCTGCGCCCATCCGCCGAGGCCATCGCCCGCGAGCTCCAGGCCACGATTTGGAACGAGCATGGTCTACCCTGTTCCCTTGGCGTGGCGACCAACAAGCTAATCGCAAAGATCGCCAACAACATCGGCAAAGCCGAAAAGCGCAGTCCCAATCCACCGATGGCGATCAAAGTCGTGCCGCCAGGGGAAGAAGCGGCCTTCCTCGCGC
>JBJYXQ010000271.1:0-13368 GCA_046260035.1 Anaerolineae bacterium | reverse complement strand
GGGAGCAAAATGACGGCAATTCTGGATGTTCAAAATCTCTGTAAAACTTACCGCAAAGCTGAGCAGCCCGCAGTCGATCATCTGACCTTCGCGGTGGATGAGGGCGCTATTTACGCCTTCGTTGGTCCGAATGGCGCGGGTAAGACAACGACCATCCGCATTATCGCGACACTGCTGCGACCTGACAGCGGCGATGTGCGCGTAGGGGGGTATCGGGCGGATACCGAGCAACGGGCTGTGCGCCGTTTGATCGGCTTCATTCCCGACGAATTTGGCTTGTACGGGGAGATGCTGGTGCGGGAATACCTGGAATTCTTCGCCGGATGCTATGGCGTGGCCCCCGAAAGGCGCACCGCAATGGTAGCCGATCTGCTGGAGCTGGTCGGTCTGGCGCACCGCCGCGATGACGCTGTGCAGACACTCTCACGGGGGATGCGGCAGCGACTCGGTGTGGCGCGCGCGTTGGTCCACGATCCGGCGCTGATCGTCGCTGACGAGCCGGCGGCTGGTCTCGATCCACGGGCGCGTGTCGAACTGCGCGAAATCTTCCGCGCGCTCCAGGAAATGGGTAAGACGATCTTTCTGTCCTCGCACGTGTTGCGCGAGTTGGACGACGTCGCCACGCATGTGGGCATCGTCGAGCAAGGGCGGCTGGTGGCTTCCGGCACCGTCGCTGAAATCCGAACCCGGTTGCGCCCGCATCATCGCGTGCGCGTGGCCTTCCACGGTCCTGCAGACGATGCGCAGGCGTGGCTTGCCCGGCATCCACTGGTACTCGGCGTGGAGCCAGTTCCGCCGGGGAACCGCAACGGCGGCCCGCCTGCGTTGTGGGTCACCTTGCAGGGGGATGAAGGGGCTGTTGTGCAATTACTTGCCGACCTCGTTACGGCGGGATTTGCAGTGCTCGCTTACGCCGAGGAGCAGGATACGCTCGAAAGTCTTTTCTTGAGCCTCACGCGGGGAATTGTTACATAACTATGACGCGGGCGTCTCGCCCGCGCGCTACGTCTATGCAAACAGCGCTTTACGTCCACATTCCGTTTTGCCGCCAACGTTGTACTTACTGCGATTTCAACACTTACAGCGGCCTGCAAGCACTGCGCCCAGCCTACGTTGAAGCGCTACGTCGCGAACTCCACGTCCGGGCGACGCGCTACCCTCGCATTGCCGGAACGACACTCTACTTCGGTGGCGGCACGCCTTCGCTTCTGCCGCCTGAAATTGTGCGCGCGATCATCGATGATGCGCGAAAAGACCTTACGCTTTCTCCTGACGCTGAAATCACATTGGAAGCTAACCCTGGCACGATCGATGCCGAGTCTCTGGCGGCACTGCGCGAGGCTGGCGTCAACCGCTTGAGTCTGGGAGTACAGTCGGCGCACGACGACGAGTTGCGCTTGCTTGGCCGCATTCACACCTGGGAAGAGGCCGTAAGTGCGGTCACGACGGCACGCCAGGAAGGTTTTGATAATCTCAGTATCGATTTGATGTATGGCTTACCACGGCAGAGCCTTGCACGCTGGCAGGAAACAGTCGAGCGCGTCTTGGCGCTTACGCCCGAGCATCTCTCGCTTTATGCACTCACGGTGGAGCCGGAAACCCCGTTATTTCATGACATTGAGGCAGGCAAAGCACCTCCGCCGGACTCAGATTTGGCTGCCGATATGTACCTCTGGGCGTCGGAGGCGTTGTGTGCGGCGGGCTTTTGGCAGTACGAGATTTCGAACTGGGCGCGCGGTTCTTGTCCAGCAGCTACGGTGTGGGAACTGCCGCCCGACGGGCGCACCGAAGGCATCGGGCCTTGGATAAGCCGTCACAATCTCGTCTATTGGCGCAACCGGCCATGGCTTGGTCTAGGCGCGGGAGGCTACTCCTGGCTGGAAGGACGACGGTGGAGTAGCGTGCTGCATCCCGCGACCTATATCCAGGCAGCGCAGGCTGGGGAGTGGGCGGACGTGGATGTGGAAATCATCTCACCGGAGTTAGAGCGTGGCGAGACGCTAATGATGGGGTTGCGCTTGGCCGAGGGGGTGACCGAACTCGACTTCCGCGCGCGGTTTGATGTTGGCCTTGCTGAAGTCTACGGTGCGACGATAGCTCGACTTGTGGAAATCGGTTTGGTGTTGTGGGATGGGTACCGTTTGCGGCTTAGTCCACAGGGACGACTGTTGGGAAACCAGGTTTTCGGGGAATTTTTGCCTTAGAACCTATCCGAGAATTCGCCATTGACGCATCAGAGACCTTCACAAGTACAATTTTTCGGATAGAGTGTTAGTTTGAAGCGGTGACGGTATTGTTGGAGGATGGCGTGGCGTCACTTGGCCTGGCCACGGTGCGGATCTCATGCACCAAGGAGCGCGTATCCAGCGTTTTCAGCAGATAACTTACCGCGCCCATTTGCTGCACTTGATCCTCTTCGCGACTGTCGGGATACGAGGTTAGCACGATCACGGCGGTGTCTGGGAGCAGTTGATGCAGAGTTGCCAGCGTCTCCAATCCTTCCGGTGCTTTAGTCTCTAGCAGAATCACATCGGGCGCTAACACCTTTGCCTGTTGGACAGCCTCGGCGTAACGTCCTAGACTGCCGATGATTTCCAAACCAACCGCGGTTTCCAGGCGTTTTTCGAGTGCCTCACGCACCAGACTGTGGCTGTCTATGATGAGCAATTTGACCATACGCTACAGTATATCGTGAGAATGTCCAGTATAAAGTGCCATACATCCTATTGCCAGGCTACAAAAGTCGCATAAGACACTGTTGTGCAGGCATAGATCCGTGTTGGACAGAAGAGCCATAAGTAGGTGAGTGCATACTATGACTTTTGTCGTCTGAGTTAGTGGGCGGTTTTGACTTTGTATCAAAATCGTTTACAATAAGCGCCGGTAACACCAGCGTCACCGTGACGGCCTCCTGGCCGTCTTTGTTTGTCCATTGCGATTGGCAAATGTGCCAACGTGTATTTAGGGAGGATTTTGCAAACGATGAAAGAGTATACGACCCAGAAGATTCGTAACGTTGCCCTGATCGGCCACAGCGGTTCCGGTAAAACGTCTTGGACGGAGGCGGTGTTGTTTGCGAGCAAGGCCACGAGTCGCCGCGGTAAGATAGAAGATGGGACGACCGTCACCGACTTTGATGAGGAGGAAATTCGCCGGGGTATTTCGCTGAGCCTTGGCCTCGCGCCGGTTGAGTGGAAGGATTACAAGTTGAACATTCTGGACACTCCAGGTTATACAGACTTCGTTGGTGAAGTGCGTAGTGCGTTGCGTGTGGCTGACGCTGCCGTGGTCTTCGTCGATGCCGCTGCCGGTGTCGAAGTGGGCACTGAGTTGACCTGGGTGTATGCTGAAGAGGAGCAATTGCCTAAAGTGGTGCTCGTCAATAAAATGGACCGGGAAAACGCTAACTTCGACAAGACGTTGGCTTCACTTTCCGAGAGCTTCGACGCGCAGTTTTTACCCGTGATGTTGCCCATCGGTGAGCAATCCGAGTTCCAAGGGGTCGTTAACCTTTTGGATAAACAAGCTTACCTCGGCGCGACTTGTACACCAGCCCCTATCCCAGCCGATCTGGTGGATCGTGTAGAAGAGATGTATACACGCATTGTCGAAGCTGCAGTCGAGTCTGACGAAGCGTTGATGGAAAAATACTTCGCCGATGAGCCTTTGACGGAGGAAGAAATTTCGACCGGTTTGCGCAAAGTTTTTGCTGAAGGTGATTACGTGCCGGTGCTTGTAGCCTCTTCTGGCAGTGAGACGGTTGGGTTGAACGTGGGTGTTAATATATTGATACGGGTTGTTCCCTCTCCCGATGATCGTCCCTTTACGGCGGAGGGGCCAACCGCTGAGGAAACTTTCCCCGTCAGCGATACATCGCCGTTTGCATTGTTGGTATTCAAGACGACGGCAGATCCCTATGTGGGCAAACTTACTTATTTCCGTGTTTACGGCGGTATCGTCAACTCCGGCGCCACGGTCTATAACAGTCGCGCTGGGGAGGAAGAGCGTTTAGGCCAGACTTACGTGATGCGCGGCAAGGAGCAGATCCCTGTTGAACGTCTGCACGCTGGTGATTTGGGCGGTGCGGCTAAGATGAGTGAGGCGCTAACCGGCGATACATTGTGTGATAAAGAGCACTCGCTGCAAATGCGTGGACCACTTTTCCCGGCACCTCTTTACAGCGTGGCTATTTCTCCCAAGACGAAGGGCGATACCGCGAAGATGGGACCGACGTTGACCCGTATCTCTGAAGAAGATCCTACTTTGCAATGGCGCCAGGATTCCACTACGCGGGAAACTATTCTCTCGGGCATGGGGGATGCGCACGTTGACACAGCGGTGCGTCGTATCCAGGCGCGCTTTGGTGTGGGGCTGGAGACGAGTATCCCCAAAGTTCCGTACATGGAGACCATTACCGCGACGAACACCGCGCAGTATCGCCATAAGAAGCAGAGCGGTGGTGCTGGGCAGTTTGCGGAAGTCCACATGCGTGTGGAGCCGCTGGAGAGGGATGCTGGTTTCCAGTATGAGTGGGAAGTCTTCGGTGGGCGTATCTCCAGTTCTTTCAGACCTTCGATTGAGAAGGGGATCAAGTCTGTGATGACCCAGGGTGTGATTGCTGGTTATCCGATTGTGGATGTATTCGTCGCCGTGACTGATGGTAAGGAGCATCCGGTAGACTCCAAGGATATCGCTTTCCAGATTGCCGGGCGCGAGGGCTTCAAGCAAGCGTTCCTGGGCGCCAGGCCGGTGCTCTTGGAGCCGATGTACAATTTCGTGATCACGGTGCCGAATGAGTTCGCAGGAGCGGTAATGTCGGACCTTAACACCCGGCGCGCGCGCGTGCAAGGAATGGGTCAGACGGGGAACAAAGCTGTGATCACAGCGTTAGCGCCTCTGTCGGAGATGCTGCAATATGCGACGAATTTGCGAGCCATTACGCAAGGGCGCGGCATTTATGCAATGGAGCTATCGCACTACGATGTGGTGCCGTCGCATCTGACGCAGCAGATTATCGAGCAGGCCAAGCTCGAGCAGGAAGAGTAGAAGATTTCTGATAAAAACTTTCTCAGAAAGATATACAACGGGCCGGAGATGATTCTCCGGCCCGTTCTTTTCGACAAAAAACAGGCGGGGAATTTATCCCCCGCCTGTATACTGAATTTATCAGGTTGCTTAGTCTTCTTCCACTTCCTCTTCTTCTGCCGTTCGCCGGCCGATGACTTCAACGTCACCCGGTTCCAGCAATTCTTCTTCTTCCTCTTCCTCTTCTATCTCTTCCTCTTCCGTGTAGATGACCTGGGCTATGGTCTCGTTGGCAGAGTTGAGAATGGTTACTCCTGGTGGAGCAACGATATCGCCAACCGTGATTGATTGCCCGATTTCGGTCAACTCGGAGACATCGACTTCAATGGAGGGAACTAGCGCCGTGGGCAGAGCCTCAATTTCCAATTCGTTAAGAATATGAAGCAGCACGCCACCAGCTTCCTCTATGGACGGGGATTCGCCGACCAGAATAACCGTGACTGGCACGCGCACGGTTTCCTTAAGACTCAAGGCTTGCAAGTCGAGGTGGATCACATTACGTTTTATAACATGATATTGCACATCGCGGAAGATAGCGAGGTAGGGATCAGGGACACCTTCGATATAGATCTGTATGGTCGAACTGGTGCCGGCCTGGCTGACAGCTTTCTCGACTTCGCGACTGTCAAACTGCACGGCAATGGGATCAATCCCATGCCCATAAATAATTCCGGGGACAATGTCTTCACGGCGCAACGCTTTGACTCGATTTCCCCCAATAATTTCGCGAGGGGTTGCGCGTAATTCTAATGTTTCCATTCTTGATTCCTCCATAGTTCTTTCAATATGCCCGGGTCAAATAAATGGGCCGCGAAAGCGCGGCCCTCATGTCAGGCGAAGGTATTGTAACGCAAACCGATGCTTTGTCAAACGAAACGGAATACGTGATTGATGAAAGCTGTTTTGGTTTGTAATTGTAATCTCGCTATCTATGTGCTAGAATTGCTCTTGACAAGGTAATAACTGTTGGTATAATTGCCGCCATGTTTCACTTGACCTTCTCGCATTGCTGAATTCTTGTTCAGTATGCCTGAAAGGCGGCCAGCCAGACATAACCATTTCTGCGGAGAAAATGTTTGTCATGAAACGCGTGTCATCTCAAACAATCATTTCCTATATTGCTGTTGCTCAATTTGTGCCATTCTTGCTTTTCCCCTGGGATATTTCGCCGTCCAGCTTGATTTTTGTCATCATTCTGTTGGCTTTATCCGCGTTTTTGGGATGGGCGTTATGGTCGCACAAACCTTGGGGGCGTATGTTGACCATTTTTACCCAAGGGTTCAATATCATAGTCCGCATTATCACGTTTTTTAGCAACGTCTATACAGCAGAGAATGGACTCAACTGGGTATTGTTGATCACCTATGTTCTGTCAATAGGGTTGTCGTGGATCATTTTGTCCTACATTGATAAGCCTGAAATCCAGCTTGTGTTTGAGTCGTAATCTGTTTTTTTAACGACGAGAACGACTTCAATAGACATGGATTTTTAAGTATCCCAGAAAGGAGGTGGTTGTTCCCAATAGAGTTCCCGACAGTGATTAACAGCTGTATTCACGTGAAAATCATATCAGTAATTGCCAGGAGGAGGAGGTTCAAAATGAAAGGGCTATGGAAGTTTCTTGCTGTCGCCTTAGTGCTGACGACCTTCGCAGGTTGTGCAGGCGGTGCTGGTAAAGGCGTCAAAGTCGCCTTGGTCTTCCCATTGACTGGTCCAGTTCCCACATTTGGTCAGTCGAGTAAGGAAGGTGCCGAGTTAGCGATTAAAGAATGGAATGAGAGAGGGGGGCTGCTGGGCAGCGAGATTGAGTGGGTTGTCGCCGACAGCGGGTGTGATGGTGCAACGGCCACTGATGCGGCCAACAAGGTCATCGATCAAGATGGCGTCAAGTTCATCATCGGTGCGGTTTGTTCCAGTGCATCGATTCCCATCTCTGAGGTTGCTAACCCCAAGGGCGTATTACAGATCAGTCCTACATCCACCAATCCCAAGGTCACCATTGGCAAAGACTACGTTTTCCGCGCCTGCTTCCTTGACCCGTTCCAGGGTGAGGTGTTGGCTTCATTCGCCACGAATGACTTGGGTGCTACCACAGCAGCCGTAATGTACGACAAGGGTAATGACTACGTGTTGGGCTTGGCTGAATACTTCAAGCAGTATTTTGAGGAAATGGGTGGGCAGGTCGTCGTTTACGAAGCCTACACCGACGCCGACACCGACTTTTCGGCCATTTTGTCCAAGGTCGCGGATGCGGATCCTGATGTCTTGTTCCTCCCCGACTATTACAACAAAGTCAACCTGATTGGCAAACAAGCTCAGGAAAAAGGCATCGGCGCTACGCTGATCGGTGCGGATGGCTGGGATTCGGCAGATTTGGATGTGACGGCAGTTGAGGGTGGCTATCACTCGAACCACTATGCGCCTTCAGACCCGCGCCCTGTGGTGCAGGATTTCCTCGCGGCCTATGAGGCTGAGTACGGCAAAGAGCCGGATGCGCTGGCCGTTTTGGCCTACGATGCAACGAATGTGCTATTTACGGCGATCGAAGAAGCTGACAGCAACGATCCTGCCGTGGTCAAAGATGTGTTGTCCGGCATTCAGTTTGAGGGTGTTGCTGGCGATATTACTTTCGATGCTGAAGGTGATCCGATCAAGACCGCTGCGATCATCCACATCACGGGTGGCGAAAAGCAGTTCTTGAAATTCGTCGCTCCCTAATCTACATCTGTTTGATACTTAAGGAGAGGGCGATAAGACGCAATGTATTGTATCATTTTTACATTGCGTCGCCCTCTCCTTATTTTATGTAGTGTGATATAGGTTTGAAAAGAGTTTGTATATGGAAAACAACGAAATAAACCGCACCCGAACGATTGTGATTTGGATCCTTTTGGTTGGTGTGGGCGTGTGGGGGGTCTATGCTGGAGCCACGTCCCTTAACAGCTCTCTGGAGAGGACCTTGACCGCGATTGCGAACGGCGAACTCAACACCAACTTAAGCGGCGTTGCGCTTGGCGTTGTTCAAAGCCTTCGATCTGCAATCTTATACGTTGCAATTGCTTGGGTAGTTATGATGATTGTGGGGTTATTCCGTCGTCTGGCGCCCGGTGAGGCAGCCGAGAAATCGTGGTTTATCGCCCTCTCGGTCGGCATCATCGCCAAGTTGATCGGTGAGTTGGTATTTAATCCAAGTCTATTTGCCGAAATCGTGGTTGGCGGCCTACAAAAGGGATTCATTTATGCGCTTATTGCTCTTGGTTACACCATGGTCTACGGTGTAGTCAAGTTAATCAACTTTGCCCATGGCGACTTTTTTATGGTCGGTGCATTTGTCAGCTTTTACACCACATCAAAATTCAATATGCATCACTGGCCCGGATCGTTATATATGAATCTGACCGGCGCGTCGACAGCCCCTGCGTGGACGCTGGCACTGGGTGTACTGTTGATTATCCTCAGTTCTACCGTCATCAGTGCATTCTTGGCTGTCGTCGTCGAGCGGGTGGCCTACAAGCCGCTGCGCAACGCGCCACGCATCGCTGCGCTTATTACCGCTATCGGTGTCTCATTTTTCTTGGAGTATTTTTCGGCCCTTAATTTCAGTTTTGGCCCTGACTTTGTTACCTACGAACGTCCCTTTGATTTGGTACGCTGGGATGCAGCCAATCCTAATAATGTACTGCTGTATATTTTCCTTGGCTTGCTGCTTGTCGCGGCGATAGGCCAACTGGTCTTATGGGGTATTAAGAAATCGAGTAAAAACGGCGGGTTTTCGCCAATTGTGCAGAACCCATTTTTAAATTTGGGCATTCGTTTTAGCCTGATGGCCGGTGGTGCCGGTACGCTGTATATGAGTTTAACCCTACTCGGCGTCGGTGTGACTAACATTCAGATCATCGTGATGACTGCCTCGATCTTTTTATTGATTGTGCTGCAATACATCGTCAGTCAGACAAAGATTGGCAAGGCGATGCGCGCTTCAGCGTGGGATAAACCCACTTCACGGTTGATGGGAATCAATGTCGATATGGTGATTTCGTTCACATTTGCCCTTGGCGCGGCGCTGGCTGGTGCGGCGAGTGTGCTATACGCCGTCGCTTACCCACAGTTGGTGTGGAATATGGGTATTATGCCTGGGCTGCGCGCTTTCGTTGCCGCTGTATTGGGGGGTATCGGCAGTATCCCCGGAGCTTTTGTCGGCTCTTTGATTATGGGACAGGCGGAGGAATTGAGTGCGGCGTACATTTCGACGCCGATGCGAGATGCGATAGCGTTTACGATTTTGATCATTGTTTTGATCATTAAGCCAACAGGCATTTTTGGTGAGCCAACCGGCGAAAAGGTCTAATCCAGAGTATCTGGTAAGAGAGTAGATTATGACAGGAATTTTAAAGCGGTTTTTTGGGTATTGGAAATGGCTTGTCGGCGTGGGGGTGGTGTTTGCCGTAGTGCAAATTATGATTATGACTGGATTGCTGACCACTTACTGGGCGACGATCCTGCAGAAGGCGTGCATTATGGCTATAGTCTCATTGGGTCTAAATTTGATTTATGGATTTAACGGTCAGTTTTCGCTGGGGCAATGGGGCTTTTACGCTATCGGTGCTTATGCTGCCGCCGACATCACTTACCGCTGGAAAGACAACGATATGGCAGGACTAGCAATCGTGATGGCAACACTGTTGGTTGGTCTAGTGATTGTTGCCTTTTTACGAAAGGGCAAGGCGCAGCGGATCAGCCTCGGCGTGCTCGGCGTGGCTGTGCTTGGTTGGGTCATTCACTTGATTGTCACTGGTGAACTCAGCCCGTGGATTTATCTCAAGAACATTTGTGGTGTGGTGGATCTTTTGCCCGTCGCTATCGCTGGACAAATTGCATTTGTTTTCGCTATGATTTTTGGCGCGACGCTGGCGGCAGTGATCAGCTATTTGTTTGGTTTGATCGTGCTCAAGATGGGCGGTGACTATTTCGGCATTGCCACACTTGGTTTTACTATGGTGGTCAAGGTGCTGGCCGACAACGCCGATAGTGTATTCCCAGAAATGAAGGGCGCGCGTGGGATGGTTGGCACACCACAGTTAGCTTCCTGGTTTTGGGCAATCTTTTTGCTGGGGGTGACAGTCGTCGTCGTACGCAATCTGCTGCAATCAAGTTCGGGCCGGGCGATCATCTCTATTCGCGAAGACGAGACTGCCGCCAAGGCGATGGGCATCGATACGACACGGTACAAAACGCTGCCTTTTGTTATTGGCAGTTTTTTCGCGGGGCTGGCTGGAGCGTTGTATGCACACCGCTATCCTACACTGCACCCAACGGCATTTCATTTTATCAAGTCGTTCGACCCACTGATCATTGTCGTTTTCGGTGGGTTGGGCAGTGTCAGTGGCACGGTCGTCGCTGCCTTTGCTTGGGCGATCAGCCTTGAAGGGCTGCGGCTTTTACCCCAGGGTATGGAGCTGTGGCGATACGTCATTTATCCCGTGCTGCTGCTGTTGGTGATGTTGCTCAGACCGCAAGGGTTGTTTGGCGGTACCGAGATTGGATTCCTCAAGTCAAAGATTTGGCCACGGAGAAAACAACATGTCAGTTCTGAAAATTGACGGACTCACTAAATTCTTTGGTGGCTTGCGTGCAGTCTACGACTTTGGCATTGAGGTGCCTGAGGGCGCGCTGTATGGGCTGATCGGTCCAAACGGTGCGGGTAAGACCACCGTATTTAATATGATCACAGGTCTGTATTCGTCAGATAAGGGGGAAATCCAGTTTCTAGATAAATCGATCGTTGGTATGGAACCTCACCTGATCACCCAAAAGGGCATTGCGCGCACGTTTCAAAACATCCGCATTTTCCCTAATCTGACTGTGCTTGATAACGTGCGGATTGCTTATCATGCCCATGCGGGGTATGGTATGTTTGATGCTATCTTGCGTACCGATCGATTTGAAGCACGCGAAAAAATCCTCACCGAGGAAGCCCAAGACTTTTTGGCGGTTTTCAACTTGCAGGACCTGCAAGATGAAATCGCATCGAGTCTGCCTTATGGACAGCAACGACGATTGGAGATCGCCCGTGCATTGGCCACTGAGCCGCATTTGCTCCTGCTCGATGAACCGGCGGCTGGGATGAACCCGCAGGAGACGGTCGAATTAATGGATCTCATCCACTTCATCCGTGACCGTTTCAAACTAACTATTTTATTGATTGAACATCAAATGCGGGTGGTGATGGGTATTTGCGAGCATATCACGGTGATGGACTTTGGCGAGGTTATTGCCCGAGGTGAACCACGTGACATTCAGACCAACCCACAGGTGATCGAGGCCTACTTGGGCAAGGGTAAGGTGGTCGGAGCAAGGGCAGGGGCTTGATATGACAGACATTCTACGGGTAAACAATTTGACCGTCAATTATGGCGCAATCCAGGCTCTGCAGGGTATTTCGTTTCACGTTGAAAAAGGCGAAGTCGTCACCTTGATCGGTGCAAATGGCGCAGGCAAGAGCACGACGCTGAATACTCTCTCGGGGTTGCTCCTCCCCAAAGCGGGCGAAATATTATATCACGGTGAAAACCTGGTCGGGCGCGCCGCCGACCGGATTGTGCGTATGGGGATCATCCAGGTTCCCGAAGGGCGTAAGATCTTTGCTCCATTGACCGTGCGAGAGAACTTGGAGATGGGCGCTTTCACCCGCACTAACAAGGCCGAAATCCAGAAGACGATGGAGCGTGTCTTTGCCAGCTTTCCGCGTCTCCAAGAACGCTTGGGACAGCTGGGTGGCACACTTTCCGGCGGAGAGCAACAAATGTTGGCTATGGGTCGTGGATTGATGGCCCAACCAGAACTACTGCTTCTTGATGAACCATCAATGGGCTTAGCCCCAATCCTGGTCGAAGAGATTTTTAACATCATTCAGGAGATCAATGAGCAAGGTGTGAGTATCTTGTTGGTTGAGCAGAATGCAGCAATGGCATTATCTGTTGCGCACCGTGCCTATGTGTTGGAGACAGGACGTGTCGTCCTTGAAGGCTCGGCGCAAGAGGTTTTGGAAAACCCACGCGTTCGGGAAGCCTATCTGGGCGGAGGATAGCTCCCAGCTATCAGCGATCGACTCTTAAGGGGATAGAGAGCCGGGGTTGTCCGACAACTCCGGCTCTTTTATGTTGCTACTTTGAGGTATACTATAGGGGTTTTGTACCGATAAAAATACTGCATTCAAGGTTTAGAATATGTTACGTTGTGTGAAGTCCGTATTTTTTTGTCTGGTGGTGTTGCTCTCCTTGCCTGCGTGTGGGCGGCAGAATGCTGCAGGGGACGAGACAATCACGGTGGCCGTTATCGCTCCTTTTAGTGGTGATTTCGAGCCGTGGGGAGCTGCCCTGCGCGATGGTGTCGTGTTAGCCGTCGATGGGTGGAATCAGCGCGGCGGCGTACTTGGCAGGCCTATACAGGTGACGTTGCACGACAGTCTCTGCAGTTATGGTACAGCACGCGAGGTTGCGACAACGGCAATTGATGAGGGTGCGCAATTCCTTATTGGCGCGGTGTGCAGCGATGCCTCCGAGGGCGTGGCTCAGATTGCGACCGAGTTGAACGTGTTGCAGATCGCGCCTACCTCCGTGGATCCTGAAACGACGCTGGATCACGACGGTAGTGTGCGCCCGCTGGTGTTCCGCATTCCCTTTCTTGACGCAGACCAGGGCGTCACCGCTGCGCGCTTCGCTCTGGAGACGCTTCAGGCCGAAACCGCCGCCATCCTTTACGTCGAGAACAGTGAGTATGGCCTCACGCTTGCCGATGCATTCGAGGAGACGTTCACCGCTGGCGACGGCGAGATCCTTGTCCGCCAGACGTATGATCACGATGCAGAAACGTATTATGATGTTTTGCAGGAAGTGCGCGATGCCAACCCTGAGATTTTGTACCTTCCCGGATATTACAACGTGATGAATCGTCTTGTGTCGCAGGCCCGTTTGTTTGGTATGTTTCAGACCATCATCGGCAGCGATGGCTGGGATTCGCCCGATTTGGATCTCGCGGCCACGGACGGTAGTTATTTCACCACGCATTACTTTCCCGGCGAGCCACGTCCTGAAGTGACGGCTTGGACACAGCTCTATGCTGCGCGCTATTTGACCGACCCCGATGCTGTGGCAACCCTGGGCTACGATGCAGCAAACGTCCTCTTTACGGCTATTAATGCCGCTGGAACGACGGCTCCCTTCTCCGTCGCCGATGTATTGGAAACAACGACTTTCGAGGCTGTTTCCGGACAGTTTGCGTTCG
>JBJYXQ010000270.1:7905-9520 GCA_046260035.1 Anaerolineae bacterium | reverse complement strand
AGGGCTCGACTCAGGTGTGTGTTGCTGTAGACGTCGTGGCTCCAGGCGATGACGTCACCACGCTGGTCCAGGCTGGCCTGCATCGTGATGACCGTCGCCGTGCCGTAAGGTTCCCAGGCGTGTTCGTCGGCCCGCATCCATTTGAGGGAGACAGGGCGTCCAGGCACGGCGCGTGCTAACAGCACCGCGTCGAAAGCGGCGTCGTCCGCGCCGTTGTGCCCGTAGCAGCCAGGGCCATCTTTGTGAATGACGCGGATGGATGTTTCGGGCAGCCCGAGAACCTGGGCGATCTCCGCGCGCAGGGGGTAGGGCCCCTGGGCGTGCGTCCAAACGGTAAGTGAGCCGTCCGCTGCCCATTGCGCGACCGCCGCCGACGGCCCCAACGAGGCGTGCATGTGGTACGGTCGGGTGTAGGTGGCGGTGAGTGTCTCCGTAGCTTGTGGCGGTGTCTCAACCGGTGGCACAGGATCGTCAACGGGCGCGCCGTCGACGATGAGGGTTGGCCGGTCGGGCTCGCCGAGCATAAGATCGTAGAGGCTGTCTTGGGACGGGAGCGCCGGACCAGGTTCCCAGGTGGCAGTTGCACGGAGCGCATCCATTGCTCGGACGGCCTGCTCTTCGCGTTCGGCGACGACGCCCAGGAAGCTGCCATCGCGCACGACCTGGATGACACCCGGCATGGCTGCCACGGCGTCGATGTCCGCCGAAAGCAGCCGCGCGCCGTAGTTTGGCGGGCGGACGACGCGCCCGTGAAGCATCCCCGGCAACTCGAGGTCGTGGACGAAAGGCGGGTCCCCGTCGGGGCCACGCCCGGTGACCTTCGCCAGCAGATCGAGACGCTGTGCCGGTCTCCCGACGATAGCGTAAGCGTCAGAGGCCTTGGGCTTGGTGAAAGCACTCACTTGAGCGCCTAACTTTTTCCCACCGAAGAGTTCCCAATAGGTGGTAGATCGCCCCGTGACCGGATCGGCGATGGTGCCGTCGCTGATGATGAGACGATCGAGGGGGGCTTCTAGTTCCTCGTGCGCCACCGACAGCGCGATCTGCCGCACTTCGGCTGTCGCGTAGCGGATAGCTTCCCCTGAAGTCTCCAGCGACATGCTGCTGACAGTATAGCCTTCGTTCGGCGTCTGCTCTGTGTCCGCCATTATCACGCGGATGCGGGCCAGCGCCACATCCAGCTCATCCGCGCCGATCATCGCGATGGAGGTGCGGAGGTCCTGGCCCAGTTCGACTTTGCCGGTGAAGAGGGTGATGGTGCCATCGGTGTTGATGCATACCCAGTCGTCGAGGGCGGGGTTTTGGAGCAAGGGGCGCGGGAGGGATTCTGGGATTTCAGATTTTTGATTTTCGATTTTGGATGGGAGCGGTTGCGTTTGTACCTCGAAGGTAGGGGATGGCGAAGGGGTTCCGGCAGCGCGGTGAATGGCGCGGCGCACGCGGTTGTAGGTCCCGCAGCGGCAAAGGTTGCCCGTCATCGCGGCCTGGATGTCGGCATCGGTGGGATGGGGATTGTGGTCCAGGAGTGCTTTGGCCGTGATGATCATCCCGGAGGTGCAGAAGCCGCACTGCGCAGCACCCTCTTCGATGAAGGCCTGTTGCAGCGGGTGCAGCG
>JBJYXQ010000270.1:5894-7805 GCA_046260035.1 Anaerolineae bacterium | reverse complement strand
TCACAGAGCTTCTAAAAGTTTTCTCCGTGCCCTCTGTGTCTCTGTGTTGAAAATCTAAGCAGCCACCATCCGCCGTTGCGGCAGCAAGTCCAGGTACGTGTCGTCCTCCTCCAATTCGGGCGGACGGTAATCCGGGGATTGGTGGCGGAAGTAGGTGTTGTATAACTCGGCGTAGTGCCCGCCGCGCGCCAGGAGTTCCTCGTGGCTTCCCTCTTCAATGATCGTGCCTTCCTTCAATACGATGATGCGATCCACGGCGCGGACCGTCGAAAGGCGGTGCGCGATGAGGATAGATGTACTCTGCTTGAGGATCAGGTCGGTTGCTTCCTGGATCTGCATTTCTGTGAAGGGATCGATGCTGGCGGTGGCCTCGTCGAGGATGAAGATGGCCGGGTGCTGTACGAGCACACGCATCAGGGCGACGAGCTGGCGCTGTCCCATCGAAAGCCGCGCGCCGCGCTCGCCCACATCCGTGCGCAGGCCGTCAGGCAGCGTGTCCAGCCACTCCCCGCCACCCACCTGCCGTGCAATCGCCATGATCTCGTCGTCTGTGGCGTCCATCCGCCCGTAGCGGATGTTGTCCGCGACCGTACCGGCGAAGAGGAAGGGCATCTGCGAGACGATACCCAGGTGCTGGCGGTAGGTGTGCAGGTCGAAGGTGCGGATGTCGTGCCCATCGATGAGGATACGCCCGTCCTGGAATTCGTAGAAGCGCGCGATGAGCTTGACGATGCTGCTCTTACCCGCGCCTGTGTGTCCGACCAACGCCACACTCTCGCCGGGCCGGATGTGCAGTGAGAAGCCATTGAGGACTTGCTCCTGCTCTGTGTAGCGGAAACGAACGTCATCAAACGTGATCTCGCCCTCGAGCTGCGTCACCGGCTCTTCCGCCGCCTGCTGCACCGTTGGCTCGGCGTCGATAAGGGCGAAGACGCGTTCTGCCGCCGAGAGCCCGCCCTGGAACTGGTTCCAGAACGACGAGAGGTTAAGGATGGGGAACCAGAAGCGGTCCATGCTGGTGATGAAGAGATACCAGTCGCCCACGGTGATCGTTGCGGTCGCGGCTGCCATCCCGCCAAAGTAGACGACGAGCGCCGTTCCGATGCCCGAAAGCCCGTTCAGCAGCGGAAAGCTCAACGCCAGCGTGTACCCGCGCCGCAGGTTCACGCGGTAGCTTTGCCGGTTCACCGCGTTGAATTCATCGTAGATCGTCGCCTCCTGGCGGAAGTTCTTGGCGACGCTGATGCCCGTCACTGCTTCCTGGATCGCGGCATTGACCTCCGCCATCACCCGGAAGCCCTCACGCGTTACTTTGCGCGCCAACCGCCGCAGGCTGAGGGCGACTCCCAATACCGCCGGTACGAAGCCCAGAATCATCAAGGTGAGTCGCCACGAGATGCTGAACATGTAGCCAAAAAGGATGACGATCTGCAGCACTTGCCCGACCAGGTCGGTGACGAGTTGCACCATGCGCGAGAACTCCTCCGTATCGGATGTGATACGGCTGATGATACGCCCGGAGCGGAATTCGTCGAAGAACGACATGTCGTGGCGCATCGAAGCCGCGAAGGCGTTGTCGCGCAACGTCTGAATGATGTTGCCGATGATGCGCGCCAGCATCCGCCGGCGTATCCAGTTGCTTGCCCAATCGGTCACACCGAACACCAGCATGACCACCGCCAGGCCGATCATCAGTTCCAGACGCTGCGGATTCGGCGCAAACTGATCTACGCCCCACGCAAGCACAATGCGCGGTAACACGTTCAGCAGCGAACTTGCCACGGTGATCAGCGCCACCAGGGCAATTTTCGCCGTGTGTGGCCTGAAATAGACGAAGATGCGTTGCAGCAACTCCTTGTCGCTGTACTGACGATCATAAGCCTCTTGATTTAGTCCATAGAAAAAGCCCAT
>JBJYXQ010000270.1:1290-5794 GCA_046260035.1 Anaerolineae bacterium | reverse complement strand
GCAAAAATATTCCGGTACGCTTCCGATGTCTCCATCAGTTCCGCGTGGGTGCCGATGGCGGCGATGCTCCCCTTCTTCATCACGATAATCAGGTCAGCCCAGCGGATCTGCGACAGACGGTGGGTGATGAGGAACGTTGTACGTCCGGCAGCAGCGCGCTCGATGGCGCGTTGGATGCGATCCTCGGTTGCGCTGTCGATGGCGCTCGTGGCGTCGTCGAGGATAAGGATCGCCGGGTCGGTGAGGAAGGCACGCGCCAGGGCCACACGCTGGCGTTGACCGCCGGAGAGCGTTGCCCCGCGCTCGCCAACGACGGTCTCGTAGCCGTCGGTGAACCCGCTGATGAACTCGTGGGCCTGCGCCGCCCGCGCAGCCGCTTCGATCTGAGCCTGGGACGCGCGATCTTGCTCTTCTTGCTCCACGTCGCGCAAGTGCCCGAAGGCGATGTTCTCCGCAATTGTCCGTGAGAAGAGGAAGATGTCTTGCTCGATGATCGACACTTGCTGCCGCAGCGATTCCATATTCCAGTCGCGCACATCCACGCCATCCACCAACACGCGCCCCTCGTCCGCGTCGTAGATGCGATTGATGAGTTTGGCGATGGTCGATTTGCCGGAACCGGTCTGCCCGACGATGGCGACGGTTTGCCCCGGCTCGATGTGGAAGCTAATGTCTTCCAGTGTCGTAACCTCTTCCTCGATTGCGCATCCTTCTCCCGGCGGCTTGTAGCAGAATGCCACGTCCTCGAACGTCACTGCACCACGAATGGGGGCTGTGCGCCCGGCGAGGTTCTGGTCGAGATCGGTAGGCGCGTTGATCACTTCGAGCAGTCGCCGCGCGCTTGCCAGACCGGAGGCCACACGTGTGTAGGCGAACTGGCCTGCAAATGTTGGGAATCCGAACAGCATCAGCAGTCCGACGTAGGCGATGACGTCGCCAACCTTGATCTGCCCCGCCCGGAACAGCAGCAGGCTGTGCAGCAAACCACCTGCGGTCAACAGGGCCAGCAGGAGCAGGGGGATGAACCGTGCTTCAATGTCGGCTTGCCCGATGTAAGCGCTTGTCCAGCGATTGAGTGCGCGTTGAAACCGTCCGATTTCGTAGGTCTCTTGTGAGGCTGCCTTCACCGTCTCCACACCCTCAATGGCCTCGGCGAGCACAGTGTTCACCTTCCCGAATTCCGTGCGCACCGCTTCGGAAACCGGGCGCAGTTGGCGCAGGTAGGTGGACACCACAAAGGCGTAGGCGACCAGGTAGATGATCGGTGCCAGCACCAGTTGTGGATTGATCGTCGGTGCGACGATCAGCGGCATGATCAGGAAGTTAGCCGAACCGATGACCATGTTCAGGCCTGGGTTGAACATAAAGTTGATCTCGCGCACATCGTTTGTTGCGCGCGCCATAAGATCGCCGGTCGGATGCGCGTCGTGGAAGCCCATACTCTTGCCGATGAGATTGGCGTAGAGTTCATCGCGGATATCGCGCTCCAGGCGCTGGCCCAGCGTCTCGGCAGCGATGTTGCGCAGCAGTTGCAGAATCAGGCCGCGTCCCAATCCGATGAGGGCGATGAGCAGTGCCGCGTTGCTGAGCGTTTTGAGGTCCGGTGGCGTCGCGCTGACGGCGTTGAAGGCACGCCCTGTCTGCAGGGGATTGATCGCCGCCATCAGTGCATTGCCGAGTGCTCCCACCAGCATCGTCAGGATGATCCACCAGTGACGCCAGGCGTGGGAGAAGATCCAACGCGCAGGGCTGCTGCGGTCGGAGTGCCAGTGCTGTTTGACTGTAAATTCGCTGACGGCCATGAAACCTCCGTGGGATAGTCTAACGTCTCAGGTCAAAAGTCCAAAGACTTGACAATCCATTGTAAATCGTTCAATCCATGATAGATGATCACTTCGACCATCCTTGCGAAGATTGCGGACGGGACACCAAACCCAGACGATTTCGGCATCCGTGAGTGTCTTTTAGCCGAACCTTGGGCAAAACCTTCGCAAGGGTTACGGTCTGAACAGATACGTAAATGGTCGAATACAGTCAGGATAGTGCGAAGTGCCCGGCTGTCAAGCCGCAAAAAGGCCGCGACCGCTCTCCGTCCGTGCCACCTTGCAGAATTTCCCTGTGTTTTCTTCTGACAGGATGGAAAAAATATCCTACCTCAGTCAGACCTTATCCTGAAAATCCTGTTAATCCTGTCAAAAAAGGAATGTGACCGGCGTCATAGCCTCCACACCCAATCTCCGCTACCATGAAGATGTAGCCTAAACGGAATATCGACTACCTGACTAACGACGATCAGACTGCCGAAAAGGAGGCCAAATCATGAACACGAATCCATCGACACAAGGTACGCCGATTGTCCCGCCGCCGGATTTCCCGGTTATGTGGGCCAATCCTGAGGACGCACAGTATCACTGGACGCGCGATCGTGAGCATATGCCCGATCCCATCACGCCGATGTTCAACAGCGTGGCGGCACTCACCGCGCCGGAGGGCCTGCGCCGCATCGCCAGCGTCTACGATGAGGCCATTGTGGAGCGTTGCTACTGGACGATCAACACTTACAGCTACGCCCACCTTGTTCCCTTCCGTGGTGCGCCGGAGGAGATGGATACCCGCGTCCGCCGTCACCATGAGAAAGTGGGAGCCGTTGTCTCCCGGCTGCGCCAAATCTGGGAGGACGAGTGGCGGCCCGCCTTGGACGACGATTGGGCGTTTTGGGCTGCCTTCGATCTCGAAGCGGCGGACCTTGATGCACTGGCCGTTCATCTGGAAGAGAGCCTGGCGCGCGTCACGCACCTCTACGAGATCCACAATCTGATGGGGCCGCCGATGTGGTTCGCCATCGACGCGTTCGAGACCTTCTACTGTGATCTTTTTCCCGGCAAGACTGCACTCGATGCCCATCGCCTTTTGCAGGGTTTCGACAACAAGACACTCGAAATCGGGCGGGCGCTGTGGCGCTTGCGCGACCTGGCGAAGGCGGTACCGGCGGTGTGTCGTGTCTTGCTTGAATGTCCTGCGGATAAGGCATGGGAGGCGCTGGCGAGACTCGTGGAAGGTCGGCACTTCCTGGACGAACTGCGCGGATTCCTCACCACCTATGGTCGGCGCAGCAGTTTGTGGGATTGGGGGTATCCCAGTTGGGAGGACGATCCCACACCCGTCATCAACAACCTCAAGAACTACTTGATGCAACCTGACCGCGATCTGCGCGCCGAATTGACGCTCGCCGCTACCGAGCGCGAAGCCGCCATCGCCCAGGCCCGTTACGAGCTGGCAGGTTATCCGCAGCCAGTCATCGATCGTTTCGAGCAGCTCCTTGACGCGGCGCAGATGGCGCTGGTGCTCACCGAAAATCACACCTACTACATCGACTTTAACGGCTTTGGCTGGATGCACCGGTTGATCCACGCGTGTGGCAAGCGGCTTGCCGTTGCCGGTGGTCTCAACGATGTGAGCGATGTCTTCTATCTCACGCTACCTGAACTGCGCGAGATGCTTGCCGATCCCACATACGACCGGCGCGACCTTGCCGCTGAACGCCGGGCGCAGGCAGAACACTGGGCCGCCTATCCCGAACCGGCGGAACTGGGAACACGTCCGGCGGAACCCGTTCATCTCTACTCGCCAGAGGCGCGCCGGATGCTGCGCTACATCGGTGGGATGGTCGCCGAAGCGCCTCTACCCGCTGCGGAACCGGGGCAACTGCGTGGGCAGGCCGGGTCGCCGGGCAAAGTGCGCGGCCCAGCCCGTGTCATCCGCTCGCTGGTCGAGGCGCACCGCCTGCAACCCGGCGATATCCTGGTAACAACGACCACTGCGCCACCGTGGACGCCGCTGTTCCTCACCGCTGCCGCCGTTGTCACCGACGCGGGGGGATTGCTCTCGCACGGTGCTGTCGTCTCGCGCGAGTATCGCATCCCTGCCGTCGTCGGCACCCGTGACGCCACCACTCGCATCGCCGATGGGCAGATGATCGAAGTGGATGGCGACCAAGGATTAGTGAAGCTATTGGAGTAAGAAGTATGGAGTACGGAGTATGTTCCTTTACTTCATACTCCGTACTCCATACTTCCGAACGAAAAGGAGGACGCGATGAACACGATACATTGGCTTGAAAATCCCGATTGCCGGGATGCGGCGTTGGTAGGAGGGAAAGCGGCAAACCTGGGACAGTTGGCGGCGACGCATCCCGTGCCACCCGGCTTCTGTTTCACGCCTGAGAAATCCGGTCCGCGCGGCCTGCCCGCCGACCTCTACGGCGAATTGGTTGCCGCCTATGCCCGTCTCGGTGCGTTGTGCGGTACGCCTGAGGTGCGCGTGGCCGTACGCTCCTCCGCGGTGGATGAGGATGGACAGCAGACGTCCTTTGCCGGGCTGCACGACACTTACCTCAACGTGACAGGGCGGGGCGCGGTGGCGGCCGCAGTGCGTCGCTGTTTGGCTTCAGCGCGGACGCCCCGTGCGCAGCACTATCGCCGCGCGCTTGGTCTGCCGGAAAAGG
>JBJYXQ010000270.1:0-1190 GCA_046260035.1 Anaerolineae bacterium | reverse complement strand
CTCGTCGGCGGGACGGTGACGCCCGATCTGTACGTCGTGCGCAAAGCCGATCTGGAGATCCTCTCGCGTCACATCGCCGAGAAAACGTGCATGACCATTGCCAGCGCAGAAGGAACGCGTGAAGTCCCTGTGCCGGGCTGTATGCGACGCGAACCATCGCTGGGCACAGCCAAAATCAAGGCATTGGCCGACCTGGCGCGCACGCTCGAAGCGAAGCAAGGGTGGCCGGTTGACCTCGAGTGCGTGTATCAGGGTGATCAACTGTACTTGCTGCAATGCCGGCCGATCACGACGGTATAGCTTTCAGCGTTCAGCGATCAGCAATCATAGACCTGACGGGTTTTCAGAAACCCGTCAGGTCTGTAAGAAGAATCCGTTAAAATCTGTTCAATCCGTTGAGGCTTGCGCCGCTTGTTGCCCCAATCTGAAGGCGACTTTGTTAACATCTGCATATTTTGAAGGAACGCGGCGTAAAATGGCAGTTTCCCAGACTTCCGGGTCGGTTTCCAGCAGCGTGGAAAGTGCTGCGAGCATCACCGTGTTGACTGTGCGAGGATTGCCCGCCTGTTCCGCCAGCGGTAGCGCATCGACGACGATGACCCGGCCCGCGCGTTGTTTCAGTGCTGCGAGGGTCGCATCCTCGTCGGGGTAGACGGCGTCGCCGACGCTCACCGACATCGGCGTGAGTTTTTGCCGGTTGACGATGACGGTTCCGCCGGGCTTGAGGTGATTGAGCCAGCGGGCAGCTTCTAACAGTTCGAAGGACATCAAAATGTCCACTGTCCCTTCCTCGCACGTCGGCGATCCCACGCGCGGCGCCCAGCGGATATGGCTCTCTACCACTCCACCACGCTGCGCAAATCCGTGGACTTCGGACTTCTTCGCGTCCAGGCCCAGGTCAAGACCCACCTGTGCGGCGATATCCGACGCCGTGAGAACGCCTTGTCCGCCGACGCCGACGAAGAGCAGGTTTAATTTCTCAATCATAATCTTTCTCCTGTAGCAGCGCGGGATTATGATCCCGCGCAAGCCTAATATAGTTGAGGGTGGGGGTTTGGGAGCGGGCACACCCACCCCCAAACCCCTACCAAAGCATCTATCCTTCCTCAATGGGCGCGATGGCTTGAGTTGGACATACTTGCATACACACTGTACATCCTGTACACAGCAGCGGATCAATCGACGACTTG
>JBJYXQ010000269.1:0-1832 GCA_046260035.1 Anaerolineae bacterium | reverse complement strand
CGCCACCGCGTGCCTGGACCTCGTCGGAAGACTTGGCGCCCATTCGATCGAATGACTCCTGCCGTCCAAGGAGACGCCGGATCCGTACAGCGTCCGGCGCATCCAGCATTAGGAATCGAGCATTAGGCAACGACGCGGCCGCGTGCCGGATTTCGTTCTCGCCGCGCAGACCATCGAATATCAGCATCTCGGACGTCGCCGTAGGTGCCACGGCGAGTTCGCTCAGTGCATGCGCCATGCCTCCGGGAAACTGCTCTCGATATTGGCGCGTAGCATCGAACCGTTCTGCGCGGTCCTTCAACGGCAAAATAGGTGCCCCATTTTGCCGTTGTACAAATGGAATCATGAGCTTATCCGTGATTTCGCGTCGATCCGGCAATAACCTTGCGTGGGGCAACTGCGCCGCCAACAGCGCCAACACCGTGGACTTGCCCACGCCGGTCAAGCCGGCCAGTACGAAGCAGTCGCACGCTGGCAGGGGAGTCCAGCCAGTTGGGATTGGACTTCCAACGCCAACGCCCTCGGCGATCACCGAGAAGCCTTCTTCACTGCCGTTCATCGCTAGGACCCAAGGCCTCTATTTATGGAGGGCAACGCAGGAATCGCAGGACGGGTCGGCACTGTCGTTTGCCAGACTAGAGGTTTTCTCAGGTACTCTGTTGTCCGTTCAGCGGTGTACCCGAATCGGCCACATGCACGTCCATTTGCGGGTACGGAATCGAGATGCCATGGTCGTCGAACGCTAGCTTGATCTTCTCCGTGATACTCGCCATCACATCCCAGTAGTCCTCGGTCCTGCACCAGGGGCGCACATTGAAGTTCACGCTGCTGTCGGCCAGCTCGCCGAGCACCACGGCAGGAGCCGGTTCGCTCAGTACGCGCTCGTCGGACTTGATGATCTCCATCATTAGGTCGCGTGCCTGCCGCATGTCGTCCTCATAACCGATGCCAAACACCATGTCCACGCGACGTGTGTCTCGCGCCGTATTGTTCGTGATGGTGTCACTGTAGATCGCCCCGTTGGGCACGATGACGGAGCGATTGTCCGGCGAGCGCATCATCGTGGTGAATAAAGTGATCTCCTCCACGATACCGCTAGTGCCGGCGGCCTCTACAGAATCACCCACAGAAAATGGTCGGAAAATGATAAGCAACACACCTGATGCGAAGTTCTTCAACGAATCCTGAAGCGCAATGCCGATGGCGATACCGGCGGCGCCCAGCAGCGCGATGAGCGCAGTTGTGTCAATGCCTAGGGTACTTAACGCGGCTATCACGACAACAACGAGTAGCGTCCAATTCAGAACGCTGCAGGCGAAATTGACGAGCAATGTGTCTATCTTGGCGCGCGTGAGGTAGCGCTCTGCGAGTCGTACGATAATCTTGGTGGCGATCCAGCCCGCAATTAGGATTACGGCTGCTAGGAATATTCTCCACAAAACGAGCAATACTGCATCCCACATCGTCCTGCTCCTTTCGAAACGGTGTCAATTCTGTCGTACTTCTCCTATGCATCTTCTTGGCGTACGGCGAACTCCGTCGAAGTTTTCGCAGACGGCGTGCGCTGTTCGTGGGCTTCAATTCTGCCACGAACCAAGACCATCGGCCAATCCATAGCCAATGGCCCTGTGGGTACGGTTGGGCCGTATGCTATCATGCAGATTAGTATGTTATCCACAGCGGCGGAGCAATGTAATGTCGAAACCAAGTACATCTATTCTCGATGCGGTAGGCGCTTCGCTCCTCACACGCCACGAGCAATGGTGGCAGCGAAAGGGGTTGCTCGTAGCCTCACCACCTGTTTTACAGCTGGGGCGTCTATGGCTGCCACT
>JBJYXQ010000268.1:0-3222 GCA_046260035.1 Anaerolineae bacterium | reverse complement strand
CACTTACTACGCCTATAAATCACTAGCATAGGTTTAGTTTCCGTGTTCAGGTTAGTAATCTAATAATACCATAGGCTTTGTGGTCTGCAAACGCTGTTTTGATTGTTACGAAACTTCACTTGCTCCTTATAAACCTTATGATAAAATGTGCAGTGTGGAACCACGAATCGTTTTTATGGGGACGCCCGAATTTGCGCTACCGACGTTGGAGCGGCTTGCATCGCGCTATCCGCTCGTCGGTGTGATTACGCAGCCAGACCGACCTGCTGGACGGGGTCGGCATATGGTGGCTTCTCCGGTCAAAGAGTTTGCGCTGGCCGAAGGCATCCCCCTCTTCCAGCCGGAACGGCTGCGGCGTGTGGAGGCCGTTGAGCATGTGCGTGGCTGGGCACCGGATTTGATTGTGGTCGCGGCCTATGGGCAGATTTTGCGTCCTTCCGTTCTCGAAATTCCTCGCCTGGGCGTGCTCAATGTTCATGCTTCATTGTTGCCGCGTTGGCGCGGCGCAGCACCGGTGCAGGCGGCACTGCTGGCTGGGGATACAGTCACCGGTGTGACGATCATAAAATTGGACGAGGGTATGGACACCGGTCCTATCGTGGCGAAACGCGAAGTCCCTATCTTGCCGGGGGAAACGGGTGGAGAACTCGAGGCAAGACTTGCAGAAATCGGCGCGCAATTGTTGCTCGAAGTGTTGCCCGATTATATTGCTGGCGTTGTGCAGCCTCAGCCGCAGCCTGAAGAGGGCGTAACGCTGGCGCCGCGCATTCCCTCACGGGCCGCCGGCATCGATTGGACGTGTTCTGCTGAGATGCTCGAGCACCACGTGCGTGCTTTTGCGCCTACGCCAGGTGCATTTACCACGTGGAATGGTACGCGTTTAAAGATCTTGCAGGGTGAGGCGATTGCCTGCGATAAGGAGGATGCCAGCCCTGGTACGGTTTTCTTGTACCAGAAGCTTCCCACCGTTGTGACAGGCGACGGCGCTCTTGTTTTGTTGCAGGTTCAGATGGCCGGTAAGCGTCCAATGAGCGGCGATGCATTTGTGCGTGGCAGAAAGGATTTACTGGGAGCCGTGCTGAGCTCCCATAGACCGGGCGAGTGAAAGGCAGTCGCCCGGTCAGTTTTTCGGTGATGGGGTTTGTGCGCTTGTGGCGCATATCAATCAAAGTAGACGTTTTGAAACTATATTACATTCAGGATAGGAGGCTGTATGTCAGGTCATAGCCATTGGCAAACCATTCGGCGAAAGAAAGAGGCAAACGACTCTAAGCGCGGTGCTGTGTTCACCAAAGTTGCGCGCGAGATCGTGATCGCGGTGCGTGAAGGCGGCGGCGGTGATCCCGATATTAACATCCGTTTGCGCATGGTGCTGGATAAAGCACGCAGCTTGGGAATGCCGCGCGACAACATTGACCGCGCAATCCGGCGTGGCACCGGTGAGGATAAGGATGCCGCAGAAATTACGGAGATCACGTATGAGGGCTATGGTCCCAACGGGGTCGCCATTATGGTCGATGTCGTCACCGATAACCGCAATCGCGCCATCGCTGCCGTGCGCCACGCACTGAGCCGAGCAGGCGGGTCTATCGCCAGCCCTGGTGCGGTCGCCTGGCAGTTCGACCGCAAGGGTGCGATTCATATTCCAGCAGATGTGGATTTCGACACGTTGTTTGAGGCCGCGGTCGAGGCTGGTGCAGAGGACGTGGTCCAGGGCGAGGATGAGGATGATCATATCGTCTATACGGATCCCACCGATCTGCACGAGGTAAGCACTCGGCTCAAGGAAATGAATGTCGCGGTGAATGAGGCCAACCTGGTGCACATCCCGCAGAACGAGATGGAACTCGATGAGAAGAGTGCGGTGCAAGTACTCAAGTTAATCTCAAACCTGGAAGAATTGGATGATGTGAGCCAAGTGTTCTCCAACCTGGAGATGTCGGATGAAGTGATGTCGGCCTTCGAGGCCGCGGCGGCTTAGATCATCTCGTTCGGATGCGTGTTTTAGGGATTGACCCCGGTACGGCTATCACGGGATATGCCGTCGTCGAGGAAACGGAGGGGCGCTTATCGTTGGTGACCATCGGCGTCGTCGAAACGCCGGCGAAAACGCCCCTTCCCAAACGGCTGCAACGTATCTACTCGGGTCTGCGTTCGGTGGTTGCGGAGCATGTGCCGGACACTGCTGCCGTTGAAGAACTTTTCTTCAGCCGCAACACGCGCACGGCGATGTCCGTGGGCGAGGCGCGGGGTGTGGTGCTGCTGGCTTTAGCCGATGCCGGGTTGCCGATAACCGAGTATACGCCCATGCAGATCAAGCAAGCGGTTACCGGTTATGGCAATGCCGACAAGCGCCAGGTGCAAGAGATGGTGCGGTTGTTACTCTCTCTCTCGGATATTCCCCGGCCTGACGATGCAGCCGACGCTGCTGCTGTGGCGATTTGTTGTCTTCACCGGTTCAAGTTGGACGGGTTGCTGCAAGAACGTTAGCGAGGATTTTGTCAACCGATAGCTAACGGCTGTTTTGGGGGGATGTGATGATTGCACGGTTGGAAGGCTTAGTGCTTAGCGCGGATGATGGCGTTGCGGTGCTCGATGTGGGTGGCGTGGGGTTTGCTGTGCATATCATAAGTACTATGACGCTTCAGCCGGGGAAACGGGCGACGCTCTATACCTACTTGCACGTTCGTGAGAACGAGTTGTCGCTGTACGGCTTCGCAGATCAGGATCAGAAGGATTTGTTCGAGATGCTGTTGGGCGTCTCCGGTGTGGGACCGAAAGCGGCAATGAACGTGTTGAGCACACTCTCTCCGGATACGCTGCGCCGTGCCGTGCTCAACGGACAGCCCGAGGCTCTTTCCCGTGCGCCCGGTGTGGGTAAGAAGACGTCCGAGTCCATTGTGCTGCACCTCAAAGACAAGATCAAACGGCAAGGTGTAGCGATGATAGAAGTTGCTGAGGATGATGCTGATGTGATCGCGGCGCTGACGACCCTGGGGTTCAGTATCGTCGAGGCGCAACGCGCGCTGCAGCAATTGCCCCATGATAGCAAACTTACCTTGGATGAAAAAATCCGCCAGGCGTTGACGATGCTTGGACGGTAAAACAGTTAGGCAGTCTTTAGTCCAGCAGTCCTTAGTTGAGCATCTTGGCGATGTATTGTTCCCCGAAGATATTGTCATAATGCGTAGGCTTTGGCAAGGTGGTGCGCAGCTTCGTCGT
>JBJYXQ010000267.1:0-8025 GCA_046260035.1 Anaerolineae bacterium | reverse complement strand
TCACGCTCCGTTCGGCGAGCGGTAACCGCGAGGCGGTCATTCTCGACGACAACTACAGCGCCTCAGAAATCGTCAGCATCGCCGCATCCAACGTGACCATCGCCGACATCACGATCAAGCGCGCCTACACGCATCCCATCCACGTGATCGCCGAAACGACGGATACGCTCAACACGCTGATCTACAATGTTCATATCGTCGATCCGGGGCAGCAGGCGATCAAGGTCAATCCTGCGGGTGCGGGCTATTATCCCGACAACGGTGTGATTGCCTGTTCGACCATCGAACTGACCGATGCCGGGCGTCCGCATATCCGCGACGACTGCTATACCGGCGGCATCGACATGCACCAGGCGCGCGATTGGGTCGTCCGCGACAATGTGATCGAAGGGTTCTGGTGCAGTAGCGGTCTCTCCGAACACGGCATTCACTTCTGGCGCGGCTGCCGCGATCCCATCGTGGAGCGCAATGTGCTGCGCAACAACGCGCGCGGCGTCGGCTTCGGCATGGCGACGGACGGGATCGCGCGCACCTATACCGACGATCCCTGCCCCGACGCCAGCGGCTACATCGACCACTACGGCGGCATCATCCGCAATAACTTCATCTTTGCCAACCGCGCGGAGCTATTCGCGTCTGCAGACGGCTATGATAACGGCATCAGCTTGTGGAATGCCTGCGAGGTGGAAACTTACCACAACTCGGTGATTTCCACGCAAGCGCCGCTTGCGGCCTCCATCGAGTGGCGCTTTCCCAACACCTCGGTGGATTTGGTGAACAACCTGGTCAGCCACAACCTGCTCGCGCGCGATGACGCGACGGCGACGCAGGCTGGCAATCTGGCCGGCGCAGCACTGGCGCTGTTTGTGGACGGCTCCGGCGGTGATCTGCACCTTCTCCCGAGTGCCGCCGCGGCCATCGATCAAGGCGTGGCCCTGTCCGCCGGGCTGTGCGACGACGACATCGACGGCGATGCCCGGCCCATCGGCTCCGCGCGCGATATCGGCGCGGACGAGTACGGCATCCCCGCGCCCGCCGCCGTGAGCGACCTGCGCGTGTCGCAGGCCACGCTCGCCGGTGGAACTCTCACAGTGACCTTGCACTGGACGCCGCCCACCGGTGCCGTCACCACGACGGTGCGCTATGCCGCGCAGCCTATCACCGCCGCGAACTGGGATGCCGCGCCGGACTTCGCCACGGGCGGTGTCCTCGACACAGCGACGAACACCATTCCCTACGACAGCGGCACGCGTTATTTCGCGCTCAGAACGCACAACGAAGGCGGCTGGTCGGCGCTCTCCAACCTGGCCTTTTGGCCGCACAATGACGTCTATCTGCCGCTGGTGATGCGATAATGAATCGCGCCGTGAGAAAGTCAACCTGCGCGAGCACCTGAGCTTTCTGGCGTAGTTAAGGACATAAACGATGAATACCCAAAAAGGAGGCGCATTATGTATCTTAAGAAATGGAGTGTCCTGAGGATTGGCTTGATGATGCTGGCCTTGCCGGCGCTCTTTGTGACCCGGGTTGCGGCCTGGGATATGTCGTTTACCCATCCAGATCGACGCGGCGACCAACATGGCAGCGCGCAACTTGGTGCTGCGGTTGCTAACGCTCCGGCTACTGGCTTCACCGTCAATAACGTCGGCGATGATAGTGATGCCACCCCTGGCGATGGTACCTGCGAGACCGCCACCGGCAATGGGATCTGCACGCTGCGCGCCGCCATCGAGGAGACTAACGCCCTCAGCGGTTCAGACGTCATCACCTTCCAGGCTTCAATCTCCCTGATAACGCTTGGGAGTCCCCTGCCCGGCCTGGAGGACGCCAGCGGCGGCACGACCATCAGGGGAAACGATGTCGGCATCCTCGGCACCTACGCCGGGACCGGCACCCACGGGTTTCGCCTAAGCTCCGACGGCAATAAACTACAGGGCCTGATCATCACCGGCTTTGACGGCAGCGGCGTGCGCGTGTACGGAGACAACAACGTCATCGGCACCGACGGCGACGGCGTGGGCGACGACAGCGAGGGCAACGTGATCAGCAATAACAACAATGCGGGCATCGTAATGCGCGACGGCGCCAGTGGAAACCGTGTGGCCGGCAACTGGATCGGCCTCACCGCCGATGGTACGGGGCCTGCCGGAAACGCAGCCGAGGGCATCGTCATCTTTGCCGGAGCATCTGCTAACATAATCGGCACGAACGGCGACGGCACCTCGGATGAACTGGAGCGCAATGTCATCTCGGGCAATGGGGAATACGGCGTCGAGATCTCGGGCAGCGAGACGACCGGGAACGTGGTCGCCGGCAACTATATCGGCGTTGACATAGCCGGTGGTTCGGCGATTTCCAACACGTGGTCCGGCGTCATGGTGACAGGAGATAGCACCAATACCCGCATTGGCACGAACGGGGATGGCACCTCGGACGAACTGGAGGGCAACGTCGTCTCGGGTAACGGGGGTGCTGGCGTCCGCCTGGACAACGGCAGCAGCGGCAACCTGGTCGCGGGCAATTTGATCGGCACCAACGCCGCCGGCGACGCGGCCATCCCCAACGACAGTAATGGGATTTTGATCCAATATGGATCAGCGAACAACCTCGTCGGCACTAACGGGGATGGCCAATCCGACGCCCTGGAGCGCAATGTCGTCTCTGGCAACAATTCAACGGGCATTAAAATCTACCATGCGGGCACCGACAACAACGTGGTCGCGGGGAACTACGTCGGCACCAACGCCGCCGGCGACGCGGCCATCCCCAACGGAGGGCGTGGGATCGTGGTGCAGTCCTGTGCCAACACCCACGTCGGAGGAACCACCACCGTCGAGCGCAATGTGGTCAGCGGAAATGGCTTTGATGGCATCCAGGTATACAGCGCGACGACTACCCTGGTCCAGGGCAACTATATCGGGACCGATGCCATCGGTATTAGCGCGCTGGGCAACACGTACTATGGCGTCAACGTGATCTCGGGGGCCAATGGCACCATCGTGGGCGGCACGGCCAGCGGGGCGAGGAACGTCATTGCCTTCAATGGGTTGGCCGGCATCCGAGTGAGCGAGTATACGCCCACCCAGCAACTCAGCTACGACAACAGCCTGCGCGGCAATATCATTCACTCCAACGGCGAATTGGGTATCGATCTGTGGCCGGAGGAAGGCGTCACGCCCAACGACACCGGCGATGGCGATGAAGGCAGTAACCACCTGCAAAACTATCCCGTGCTGTCAGCCGCAAGCAGCGGCGATGGCGAGATCGTCATCCGGGGTGCACTCAACAGCAGCAGCAATACCACCTTCAATCTCGATTTTTACGCGAACACAGCCTGCGATCCCAGCGGTTACGGCGAAGGCGAACGCTACCTGGGAGCAGCAAAGATGGCAACCGATGGCCACGGGAACCTTACCTTTTCTACAATGCTGACCGTTGACGTGCTCCTGGGCGATTTTGTCACCGCCACCGCCACCGACGCCCACGGCAACACTTCCGAGTTTTCCGCCTGTATCGTCGTCACCGAGTTATCCAAAATATACTTACCTCTCGTCATCAGGAACAATTGAGCCAGACGGAGCGGCTAAAAGCTACCAGAAAGATTGGACCGCGGCTTCGCGATTGTGCCCGATGCGGTCACGGCACAGGTGAACCTCTACGGGGCGTTTTTGTTGGAGGGGCTGACCCGCTTGGAGCAATGACTGGATACGTTCGGCGGATTGTCCCCGTAGACATGGAATTAGATCAGTTGACTTTTTGCCATTCAACCGCTATCATATTGTTGTATAAGTTCACCACACTATTTCACAAGGAGGGTTTGTCATGCGTAAGTACCTGTTTCTCACTGTTGGGCTGCTCCTGGTAGCAGCAATGGCCCTTTCCGGCTGCGGAGGGGCGAAATTGGGGACGGAAGATAACCCCATCATCTGGTCTTTTGTGCCATCCCAGGATTCCGAGGAAGTCTTGTCCGGTGCACAGCAGATCGCGGATATGGTCACGGATAAAACAGGCCTTGTCATCAAGGCTAATATCGCCACCGAGTACGCGGGTGTGATCGAAGCGATGTGCAACGGCGAGGCGCAGATGGGCGCGCTCAACACTTTTGGCTACGTTTTGGCGCATGAGCGCAAGTGCGCGGATGTGGCTGTGGCCTCGGTGCGTTACGGCACGGCCTTCTACACCGGACAGCTTGTCGCCAATGTGGATTCGGGCGTACAAAGCCTCAAGGACCTGGCCGGCAAGACGTTCTGCCGCCCTGATCCCTTGTCCACCAGTGGCTGGATCATCCCCAGCATCATGATGCAGGCTGAGGGCGTTAACCCGGATACCGATCTGAAGCAGGTTGTGGATGCCGGTGGGCACGATGGTGTCATTACCGCGGTCTACAATGGCGACTGCGACGCTGGTGCGACCTTTGTGGATGCACGCAGCAATGTTGAGGACGAATTGCCCGACGTCAAAGACAAGGTCATCGTTTTTACTACCTCGCCTGAGATTCCCAACGATACGATTTCGTTTGCCAAGGATGTGCCGCAGGACATGCGCGATCAAATCACGCAAGCTTTGCTGGAGATCGCTTCAGATGAAAAGGGTCTGGAAGTTCTGTCAACGACATATTCCTGGACTGGGCTCGAGGCTAAGGACGATAGCTTCTACGATCCCTTCCGCCAGATTCTCGATGCCTCGGGTGTGAACATCGAAGGCTTCATGGAGTAGGTTCCTATACAGCCAGGGGGAGCGCGCTATAGCCTCCCCCTGGTTCTATAAAACGCAAAACGTAAAGCGTAAACGTGCTTATGTTGCGCTTTACGTTTTACGTTTTATAGTCCTTTCCGCTAACGAGGAGGCTTGATTTATGCTTATCGTGGAGAACCTCACGAAAATTTATCCCGATGGTACGAAAGCTCTGGACGACGTAAGCTTCACGGTCGAGGACGGTGAGTTCTTGATCGTCATCGGTTTGAGTGGATCGGGTAAATCCACACTACTGCGTTGTATAAACCGGCTGGTGGATCCCACCGATGGTCGCATTGTGTGGAATGGCAAAGACGTCACTGCTGCCGCCGGGCAGGAGTTGCGTCTGATTCGGCGCGAAATCGGCATGATTTTCCAGCACTTCAACCTGGTCAGGCGGCTTTCAGTTGAAAAGAACGTGCTGACCGGGCGATTGGGCTACACCAAACCCTCTTCGGCCCTGTTCGACCGTTTTCCGCCGGAGACCCGCGACCTGGCGCGCCAGGCGATGACGCGCGTCGGTATCGCACAATTGGCGCAGAAGCGCGCCGACGAGTTGAGTGGCGGGCAGCAGCAGCGCGTCGGCATCGCGCGCGCGTTGATGCAGGAGCCGGACATGATTCTAGCCGACGAGCCGGTTTCCGCACTCGACCCGGTATTGGCTCACAACATCCTGCAACATCTCGAAGGGCTCAACCGTGAAGGTATGACGATTCTGTGCAGCCTGCACTACCTGGATTTGGTCCAGCGTTACGCCACGCGCGTCATCGGGCTGCGCGATGGTCGTGTCGTCTATCGCGGCACACGCGAGGAAATCCGCCAGATGACGGACGAAGAGTTCCAGGACATCTACGGTGAAGAGGCCGTCCGTATTGAAACCGGCCGCAGCATCAGTGGAGGTTAAGCTATGGCAAGGCGCACAGTAACCCAAAAAGAACGCACACTCCGTACCGTCTCGCCTGTCGTAGCAGGCGTGCTTTCGCTGATTCCCGGCCTGGGGCAGATTGTCATCGGTTTCTGGGAACGTGGCTTGATTTTCCTGGGCAGCATGACCGCGCTCGTGGGCCTGACGATCTGGCGCGTCAGCGTGATCGCTTATCGGCAGACCACCTGGTCCGAGCGCATCCCGGTCGCCTTCCGCCGCCAGCCGATCTTGTACGTGCTCGTCGTCGCGCTGATCGGATTGTGGGTGCTCGTCATCCTCGATGCCATCAACACGGCGCGTCGCAAGAAGACACGGGAGACGTTGGCTTATGTCATCATCGGTCTGACATTCTTCCTGCTGGGCTGGCAAATCGTCGAAATTAATATGGTCAAGCTGTTTACTGAACTGCCCGACGCTTTCCCCATCATTACCAAAATCGCCTGGCCCTGGCCCAGTGCAGTTTACCGGGAAGAGGAAATCTACCAGGGTGTGGAAACGTTGTACACCAGTTGTGAGGGCCAAGAGATTCCTGAGCCTATGGCTGTGGAAGCCGGGCAACCTTACCTCGAGGTCACACCTCGGTGCGGAGAACTTTCCGGCTATGAAACTGTAGGTACGATGCTCCATGTTGTGGGGCACGGCTTCCGGCCTGGCCAGGAGGTGGTGATGTGGTGGATGGATCCCGTCGGCAAGGCGTTCCGCGTGCGCTATCAAGGGGATTTCATCTCGGCAATACCGGACGCGAATGGCGACTTCACCGTTGATTTTGCGATGCCTAATCTCCTCATCCCGCCCAGCGCGGGGAAGGGGCCACAAGAGCACCATCTCCAGGCCCGGCAGACCACACTCGTCGGCAAATGGAAGCCCAGCGAGGAGCTGGGGCTTGCCATCGAAAAAATGGTGGAGACCATTTTCCTGGGGATGATGGCAACCCTGTTCGGTATTGTCTTTGCTATCCCTGTCAGTTTCCTGGCCGCGCGCAACCTGATGTCAGGCTCTCCGATCACGCTGGGCATTTACTACATCACCCGCTTTATGCTCAACATCATCCGTTCCATTGAGCCCATCATCTGGGCCATCATCGCCACGCTGTGGGTGGGGCTGGGGCCGTTCGCGGGCGTTATCGCGTTGCTGGTGCACAGCATCGCAGCGCTGGGCAAACTCTACTCCGAGGCCATCGAAAGCATCGACCCCGGTCCTATCGAGGCGGTCCACGCGACCGGCGCGAACTGGATTCAGACTATCGTCTATGCCGTGGTGCCGCAGGTTATCCCGCCCTTCGTCTCGTTCACCATCTACCGCTGGGACATCAACGTGCGTATGTCGACCATCATCGGTGCGGTGGGCGGTGGCGGTATCGGCTTCTTGCTGATCCAGTGGATCCGGCTGACGGACTACCGCTCTGCCGGCATTGCCGTGTGGTTTATCGCGATTACTGTTGCGATCCTGGACTTCGTCAGCGCGAAGATTCGCGAGCGCTACGTGTGATAAAAGCCCTCGGCGCGGGGCTGAAACCACCGCGCCGAAGGAGCAAAGCCCTGCGGGCTACGTCTCAGCTTTTTCCAGGGCGCTGTAATCTAACCCGTGATTCTGCCGACTGAAGTCGGTGTGTATCAGTACACGCCGGCTTTAGCCGCTTTTCCTTGGCGCATTCCATGGCTTGACCCGGGAGGTGCCTATGCCAAAGCTCCGTTTGATCCAGACCGCGCTCAATGGTGATCGTTACCGCATCGAGTTACAGCTTATCGAAGAGGGCAAAATCCCCCGTCCTGCCAGCGTGGAGGTGCAGTGCGATTTCTCCGACAGCGACCGCGAAGACATGCGCTGGTATTTGGAGACTTATCCGCAATACCCCATCGACCCCAACCCGGAGATTGCTGCCCGCGTCGAGCGACGCATGGAGGAGGTGGGGCGCAGCCTCTTCAACCAGCTTTTCGGCGCGCCGAACACGCTGATGCTGTGGGGCAAGATCAACGACCGGTTGCTCGATACTCGTGTGGAGATCAGCACCGGCGTTGCCGAGGCCGCCGCGATCCCCTGGGAACTATTGCGCGAGCCGTTGAGCGATAAACCCTTGGCACTGGAGGCGCAGACCTTCGTGCGCGTACAATCGGAGACGGCGCGTGAGGTACGGCTACCTGAATTGGGCGCCGACGAACCGATCCGCATCCTGCTCGTCATCTGCCGCCCCGGGCGCCGCGACGACGTGCCCTTCCGCTCCGTGGCGCTGCGCCTGCTCGAAGGCCTGACCGAGGAGCAGCGCGCCGCCTACACGCTCGACGTGCTGCGCCCGCCCACCTACGACCGCCTGGCGGAGGTGCTGCGCCGCGCCAAAGACGACGGCAAGCCCTACCACGTCGTCCACT
>JBJYXQ010000266.1:0-3272 GCA_046260035.1 Anaerolineae bacterium | reverse complement strand
ACCACTTCCACCAGTCGCGCGCGGTCGCCGTGGACGGTGGGCAGACCGGGCATGATCTCCACGGTCACATCACCCGCAGTGATGCGTCCACGTACCAGTTCCACCGCTTCGCGGGCGATGGTCTCGAAGGGCACTGTTTCGGGCGGATTCATACGACGTCCGATGCGCGAGAGTTCCAGAAGTTCGTCGAGTAGCTGCTGCATTTTGGCGAGTGCGGTGGTGATGCGGGTCATATCTTCCTGTGCCTGCGTCATATTGCCGTTAAGCAGGTCTCTTTGCAAGAAGCCGACGAAGCCACCGATGGTGATGAGTGGGCTTTTCAGGTCGTGGGAGACGGTGTAGGTGAAGCGTTCCAGTTCAGCATTCTTGGTTTCCAGTTCCGCGATCAATTTCTTGCGCTCGGTCAGCTCACGTTGAACTGCTGCGTATAATCGCGCATTATCAACGGCAATGGCTACCTGGTTTGCCAACGTGCCGAGTATGACCTCATCATCTTGGGTATACCTCCACCCAAGGAGTTTGGTGCCGACCCCTAAAATCCCCACCAACCTATCCCTGGCGATAAGGGGGATAAACATCCTAGCATCGATGTGTTTCAGTTCGTCGGACTGAGGTTGCTGGAGGATGTCCTGCGCCAGAATCTCGTCTAGTGTATCCATTGCCATAATTGCTTTGTGGGTTGTTAGCCAACTTACGAGGGGATGGTCGTGACGTAGGTCCATGTCGGCGACAGTATCCAATCCTCTTTGTACAAACAATCGCAACGTTCCCTCTTGTTCAAGGAAAAAAATAGCCCAGCGGATATGCAATGTTTGGGTAAGATCATTAAGGATCATCTTGATCAGTTTTTCGAGATCAAGCACCGAGGTCGCTGTGCGACTCAGTCTTTGAATCATCAAAGTGCTGCTGTATTTTTCCCGGAAAAAGGTTTGGTCAATCAGAATCTGGACACGATCTACGACAGGTCGGCTGAGAATGACGCTCAAGATGGCTGCGACCAAGGAAAGTAAAAATATCTGCAGCACTGTCAGATTTTGGAAGAACCGGGTGGATATCAGGATAGTTGTAAAATATCCTGTACCCAAAAATATAATAGAAATGGCATAGGAAAGACCCTTGCGAATGACAATGGTAATATCCAAAAGCTGATATCGCAGGATTGCATAAGCAATCAAAAACGCTCCGACAATGTTTGCCGCTACATCAATGGGATAGGGACGTAAAGCGGACCAGGCATTCGCCAACAGTCCTACCCACACAATCAGGATGGAAAGCAATAGGTATTGAATACGCACCCGTTGAAGCGGCGAACGGGCAGTGCGATAGTTTTTGCCTAGATAGAACACGGTCAAGCCCCACAATAGCGTGATTGGCAACAGCAATATTGTTCCCCAAAGATTGATCTCTGGAATAAATAGCGCTGTGGCCTCGTAGCGATAAATGTGCGTGAAAAATAAGTCTGGATAAAGAGAGGCGCACAAAATGATTGCCAGTAGCCAGGCGAATATGACGATCTGAACCCATTTGCGCGGTGGTTTGAGTCCTAGGAAAGCCTGTACAAAAAAGAAATAGATAATGGTCTGTATAGCGGATAAGGTGACATGGAACGTGTACCAGACCAGTGCCTCTTGGCTGTTGTCTGCCAGTGAGAGCATCAAATAGGATACCTGCATCAGCAGCATATCTAGAAGGTAGAGGAAATATAGTTGGCGGGGATGATTTTTTCCTAGCCCCTGGTAAAGGACAAGGATTAGCAACCCGCTATACGATAGCAAGGCTATCAATGAAATAACGACCGAAGTGGTCATGAATCACCCACCGTAGTTCATACCAGATGTTCCATCAGATAACGTGAAGCAAAAGGTGCTTCCGGTTCCTTGATCGCCTGATTCGATCCAGATTTTGCCACCATGCACTTCGACAATGCGCTTAACGATGGCTAGGCCCACTCCATCGCCATCGCTGGCGGGATCGATTTTGTCGAAGAGGCCAAAGACCTTTTCATGATATTGTGGATCAATGCCGATCCCGTTGTCACGCACGTAGAAGACCGTTTCAGCTTCGGTTTGCCGCGCGCCGATCTCGATATGTGGCTGGGACGTGTCGCCCATGTATTTGCAGGCATTGTCCACCAGGTTTTGTACCACTTCCACCAGTCGCGCGCGATCGCCGTGGACGGTGGGCAGATCGGGCATAATCTCCACGGTTACATCACCCGCAGTGATGCGTCCACGCACCAGTTCTACCGCTTCGCGGGCGATGATCTCGAAGGGCACCGTTTCGGGCAGATTCATACGGCGTCCGATGCGCGAGAGTTCCAGCAGTTCGTCGAGTAGCTGCTGCATTTTGGCGAGCGCGGCGGTGATGCGCGCCATATCTTCCTGTGCCTGCGTCATATCGCCGTTAAGCAGGTCTCTTTGCAAGAAGCCGACGAAGCCACCGATGGTGATGAGTGGGCTTTTCAGGTCGTGGGAGACGGTGTAGGTGAAGCGTTCCAGTTCGGCGTTTTTCGCTTCCAGTTCGGCGATCAGCTTCTCGCGCTCGAATTCCGCCTGTTTGATGTGGGTGATGTCGTAGAAGCTCCCGATTAGGCCGATGATCTGCCCGGCTTGATTTCTGAGTGGGCGTTTGGAGCCGGATACCCATCGCTGTTGTCCTGTGTGGCTGTCGACAAACATACTCTCGGATTCAAAAATTTCTCCATCTTCAAGAACGTGCCGGTCTTCTTCCGCAAATTTGGCGGCTCTTTCGGGTGGATAGATCTCGAAGTCTGTTTTACCGATGGCCGCGGCTTCGGAGTGCACGCCCATTGCATTTTGATCACCGATGTTAGCCAGAATTTTCCGCCCCTCGATGTCTTTGGCAAAGATGATCGCGGGCATCGTATCCACCAATGTACGCAATAAAGTGCGCTCGCGTTCCAGGGCCGCTTCGGCTCGTAACTGCGCTGTAATGTCGTGATCAACGCCGATGACTAACAAGCGATCATCGACGTGGCGCGGGACAGCAGCATACTCGATCACATTGTCCCGTCCATCGGGGCGCACCCACGAAAAGCGGCCTGTATACACACCCTGGTTTAGGCGTTCGACAAATTCTGCACGATCTTTCGGGGCGTCCACATCTTGCTGGATCGACAGAGTGTTGCCCAACGCCAGCAATTCCTCTTTACTACGCCCGGCCATTTCGGTGTAACGGGTATTACAATCGATCAGCCGACGATTGTCTTGCTCTGGGAGTTCTTCATAGACGCTGATGCCATCGAAGGCATG
>JBJYXQ010000265.1:0-2206 GCA_046260035.1 Anaerolineae bacterium | reverse complement strand
GGAATGACCTCGTAGGTCGCCAGCTCAATCTTGCGCGAACTGAACACACCAGTCGTATATGCATACAACAGCAGGGCCAGCAACATCCTCGGATCGATCGGCTCGCCTCCCAGCGCCGCATAGTACGCATAGAAAACATCCAAGTCCAGCATCCCAACGATGGCGACGATGAAGCGTGCCAAATGGTCCGCCGGCAAGCAATCGTCTATCGTCAGCTTTTGCTGACCGGATTGTTCATAGTCAACCGTTTTGAATTTGCGTGCCATAACCGTTGTTCCTCGCCACAGATTTCAGATGGGTTCAGATGGCCGCAATTCTACCGCTAATCGCGTTCGGAGGGAAGCGTTCTCTCCGACAAGCTGCTAGTATAGAGAATAAGAGTGACATGAAAGAGAACATGAGGTATCCTCCTGTACAATCCCAAACCATAGGAGGTTTCTCATGTCGAATCGCACTTTATCAAAGAAGTTGGCCAGTGTCAAGCCGGGAACGGTGTTCGTTGGCGTAGACCTGGGCCTGGACCGCAACGTGGCGGTGGTGCTGACTGAACGGGCAAAGCAGTTGAGCCGGTTTGGGTTTCCGAACGAGCGAGAAGGATACGACTACTTCTACGGACGTTTGGAAGCCATCCAGGAGCAACGACGGGCCCCGGCAGTGTGGGTGGGTATGGAGCCGACCAACTACTTCTGGAAGCTGCTGGCCGCCGATATGGAGCAACAGCGGCGTGACTACAGCTACCGGTTGGTGAACCCATACACGGTGAAGAAGAACCGGGAAGGGGACCAGTTGGATCGGTCGAAGGATGACAACCGGGATGCCTTCACCATCGGCGATCTGTTGCGCACGGGCAAGTACACAGAGACACGGCTGCTGCACGGCAGGTATGCCGAACTGCGGCAGTACGTGACATTGTACACTCGCCTGCGGCGCGATGTGCGGCGTCAGAAGACGCTGATCAGCAACGTCGCCGGACAGTTGTTTCCAGAGCTGCACCGGGCATTCAAAGATCTGACAGGCATGACGGCGTTGGCTATGTTGCGCCACCACGCAGCCGCTGCGGTGGTGCGGAAGATGTCTCAAGAGGCCTTCATCGCCGGCGTGCGGGCTGATCTTCCTGGACGACGGATGCAGGTGGCCAAGTTACGCCGCGCTCACGTGCTGGCGAGGCGCTCTGTGGGGCTCTCAGAGGGCATTGAGGCACTGCAACTGGCGCTGCGCCTGCATATTGAGGCCCTGGAAGCCCTGAGACAGCAGTTGGAGGAGGTCTACACGTCAATGGTAGACACCTTCCTGGCTCTGCCAGAGTCGACGTACCTGCTCTCGGTGCAGGGGTTAGGTCTCATCACGGCAGCGACGATCTTGGCCGAGATCGGTGATCCCAGTCACTACACCAACGCCCGACAACTGGTCAAGCTGGCCGGGACGCAGCCGGTGCCGAACACGTCGGGGCGCAAGAGTCGCAGCCAGACGCCGATGTCCCACAAAGGGCGTCCACGCTTGCGTACGGCCTTGTTCTTCGCCGTGATGCGGCTGGTGCGGCTGGATGAGGCGTTTGCGCGAGAGTACCAGCACCTGCAAGGTCGGGAGAAAAATCCTCTCACCAAGATGCAGGCCTTGGGTGTTCTGATGAACAAGCTCTTGCGTATCCTGTGGACCTTGATGCGGAACCGCGCGTTCTACATCTCGGGCTTCCAGACGGTGGCCGAAGGCTAACTGCCTCATCGACAACGTCGCCTGTTCCTGGTGGACTGGTGAAATCGTTCGCTCGGTGACGGGGGGACGCCGTAATGGTTATCTTGAGGCGCTTTGCGACCTCGTTGTGAAGCTTGGCGCCCCCCGCCGCCTGGCGCACACCGAATGAGGTATGTTGAGGGCCATGGGCACCTCGGATGCACTAGATTGAGCCCAGGAACTCCGGCACGGGGCTTGCTCCCCCAGTTGCCGAGGGAACGCGAACGCTGGACTTGACGGAACATTGCGGCCATATTTGTCTCTGCGTGGCTCTGTTCAAAAAACGCCTTGAACCGAGCTTTGTTCAGAGCACCTTGTTAACGTACAGTCGGATACTTGACTTATTCCTTATAGTATGCTTCTCAATGAGTGGGGGAGAATGGGAGGGGCGCGGGCGGCGAAGTCGCCCGCGAAACCCGCGTCCCTCGATTCATTGAGATGATGCGTATTCGACGAGTTTCACGTTCCTACCAGA
>JBJYXQ010000264.1:0-1980 GCA_046260035.1 Anaerolineae bacterium | reverse complement strand
CGCCAAGCCCGTGGAAGGGCTACTATTACGTGATCGCGGATTTTGGCAGGCCGAGGTAAAAAGAGGCAAGAAGCAGGAAACAAGACAACACAAAACTCCGAGGTCTGTACAAACCCCGGAGTTTTTCGTGTTTTACGTAATCAGTCTTACCCGATATGCGTCTCGATCTTGAATTTCGGTGGATTTTCGAGATGACGCTTGACCGCGCACAGTTGCGCCGATTTGATCAAAGCGGTTTTGTATTTCTCAGGGAATCCCGCCGGCAAGTCGATATTCAGATTGACCTGCGAGACCATGTGCGTCATCGGGTCCATCTCCATACTTTGCCGGATGCGAACATCCTCCGTGGGAAGGCCACGCTGCTGACAAAAGCTCAACACGTAAATCCCAGCACACGTCCCCATTGACGCGAGAAACAGAGCAAACGGCGTGGGTGCCGATCCTTCACCGCCACCTGAAGGCGGTTGATCCGTCTTGATGATCAGGCCATCATATCCTGCTGCATCGACGCGCGCGCCACCCGGAAACGAAATCACCATCTCCATTGCCATAACAATAAACTCCTCCTTTTTTGCCGATGGGAGGGCTACCCCATCCCTACATTAAGATGTTGAGCAGTTTACCCGAATTTGCAGTTTTTGCAAATTGCGGGGTAGAACCTATCCGGGAATTCACCGCTGACGCACCAGAAACGCTCGCAAGCACGATTCTCGGATAGAGTCTTAGCCTGTCCAGAAGGCAAGTTGGCGCGGAGATTGTCGTCCGTTCAGCAGAATGTACGGCGCGGCACGTTTCGTAGCAATGCCCAATTTGCTCAAGTCGCTGAGAAAGCGTAGCGTCCCTTGGCGACGCGCGCGGAGAATCCGGTCAGCGCTGGTGGGGCCGATGCCCGGAATGCGCAACAGCATCTCGCGTGCGGCAGTATTCAACTCGATGGGCGCCTGGCTCAAATGGAGATTTGCCCAGGCCATTTTGGGGTCTTCGTACAGGGGCAGATTGCCATCTTGCTGGAAAGGAAGCTCCTCCACATCAAAACCGTAATCGCGTAGGAGGAAAGACGCCTGGTACAGCCGGTGTTCGCGGTGCAACTGGATGGGCGGATTGTGCTCCAGCGGCGTGTCGGAAATGGGATTAAATCCGCTAAAATATGTTCGTGCCAGCCCCAGGTCGCGGTAGAGGTGGGCCGACGTCATCAGAATCTCCACGTCCGATTCGCCTACTGCGCCGACGACGAACTGCGTGGTGATGCTTGGTCGGCGTCCGGGAAGCGCCTGGCGCAGTTCGTGAATCCAACGCAACCGCTGGAGCAATTCCTCCGAAAACTGCTTGCGCGGTGCGAGGTCCGCCAGACGGCGCGCGTTCGGCGCTTCGAGGTTGACCGAAACGCGATCCGCATATTGCAGCGTAGCACTGATCTGATCGCGCTCGGCCCCCGGCATGACTTTAATGTGAAGGTAACCCTGGAAGCGATATTTGCGCCGCAGAATCTCCGCCGTGGCAATGATGCGGTCCTGAGAGCGCGGGCCACCGCCCACAATCGCCGAGCTGAGGAAGACGCCGTTGACGAGGCCCTGCCGGTAAATCTGCGCGGTAAAATTCGCCAACTCGTCAGGGGTGAAGGTGGCGCGGCGGAAATCCCGCCCGGCGCGGAAGGGGCAGTAGCGACAATCGCGTTCGCAGGCGGAGGAAACAAGCGTTTTGAGCATCGGCACGCGCTTGCCGCCCGGCAACGTCGCGTGCGCGATGCAGCCCGCAAGTTCGCTGGGCGTGTTCGGCATCATTGCGCGCTCCCCCAGCGGGCTGACTTCCTCCGCCGGTTCGTAAGCCGCCGCCGGCCCCAAAAGCTGCAACTTCTGCAATGTATCCATCATACATACCCCTCTACTTCTATTATACGAACAAATGTTCTATAGTCAAGAGCAGGTCTATCGCATTTAACCTCATGTTTTCTCGATCTATGGCATGGCAGGATGTAGCCCA
>JBJYXQ010000263.1:0-3309 GCA_046260035.1 Anaerolineae bacterium | reverse complement strand
TCTTTCCCGTCGTGATGGCACAACAACTGTACGGTCTGACGCGCAGAATGAACCGCGATCACCACTCCCCCGCCGGGTTCAAGCCACTGTCCAGCCATGTAGAAGTTTTTCAAGCCGGGCAGCATCTTCTTCACATACCCGCCCAGACGCTCCGGCGTCATCGCAAACCCGATGGCAGCACCCTGATAACAGCGTGCATAACGCCAAAAGGTATAAGGCGAGGCAACATCGGTGATTTCTATGTGATCCGATAGCCCCGGCAAATGCGCTTCCAGCCGATCCAGGACCTCCGCCGCTGCCCGCTGTTTCTCCGCTTCATAACGAGGCCGATCATCTTTTAGCTTGGCCCAGTAATCGAAGTCCCTGGAGAAGAGCAATCCCTGGACCAACGACTTGCCGGGAGGCGTCAAGGTTGGATCGTAATCAAAGGTTCTGAACCACATCTGAGGGAACCTCTCCGGCCCGACAACAATCGGACGCTGGAAGGCCACAATGTTCTCGAACGAGCCGGGCGCGAATTGTTTATCTACCCCAAAGCTGACCATCAACATTCTCGGCGTCAGCTCCCAGGTTTCGTACTGGCGACGAATCTTCGCGTTGACATACTTACCCTCGAGCATCGAGAAGATGGTGCTCTGCCCGTCCGCCGCCGAAATGACAACGTCGGCATAGTGCTCGGTGCCATCGGCCAAGCGCACGCCCACGGCGCGGTCATCCTTGACCAGGATTTTTTCTACGGTCGCATTGTAGGTCACTTCGCCGCCCAATTCCCGGTAACGCTTGTCGATGGCGAGGGGTAAATTCAGCGATCCACCTTTCACCAACGACAATTCTCCCAAGCGCAGGTGATTGAGGATCATAAACGTGCCAGCAATGGGTGTCTCCGGGACAAAGATGTTAGGTACGGCCCAACGTAAAAAGGGGTGTTGCATCCGCGCCGCAAAGTCCGCAGTGGAGACATTGTCGAAGGTGACGTACTTGATCAGTCGGCGCAGACTCCAAAGCAATTGAAGATAGTCCCCCACCCCCATCAATTCACGTGGTTTGGCCTGGACATGGAGAAACCCCTCCGCACGCCGGACTCCGGCAAATAACTCAGAAATAAGTGGACGATCCTGTGGAGAGATAGCCAGCATATCCGCTTCCAGGCGTTCCAGGTCGGTGCTCACATCCAGGCTCTGGCCGGTGGATTCGTCCACCAAGTGCAAATAGCGGTCAATGTAAATCAGCGGATTGCCTTCGGCAAAAACACCTACTTCGCGGAACAACTCATAGAACCACGATCCAGGCTTGCTGCCGAGCAACCAGTGAATACAGCCATCAATCGTATACCCGCTGCGCTGCCACGTGGTGCAGACGCCACCAGAGCGCGTGTGATGCTCAAATATGTGCGTGCGGTAACCGTTCATCTGTGCGTAACATCCAACAGAAAGTCCAGCCACACCCGCGCCAATGATGATCAGTGATTTTCTCATTCTTTGCTCCTCCCCCAATAGCCCCTGAGAACACAGAATTCACAGAAAAAAAATCTGCCAGACGTTTGATGGATCAGGACACAGTAATAGGTGTAGCACGTTGTTCCCACCGCGATGTAGAGTATGGCGATGGTCAACGCCCCAATTTACGATGAGTTATAGGATGATTGATTGCTCGAACTGTCCCCAGTGTAATACAATCTTGCTGAAAAGACAAACATTCAGGGGTATTAGAGAAGTGTCTGGTACTTGCGAAACCAGCAAATCGATGTATGGTCTGATTGTTTCACTCTGAACACCCTATCAAAGAACTAGTCTGCAAAAACAAACCCATAATCCATTATTTTGGGAGGAGTTCTCTATGTCAGATATTGAATCCATCATCCAACAAATGACGCTAGGAGAAAAAGCGGCCCTATGTACAGGGGAAGGCCCCTGGACCACCACGGCCATTCCACGCCTGGATGTGCCCGCGTTAGTGGTCTCTGATGGTCCGCACGGCGTACGCCACCCCATTGACATCAGTAAGATTGGCTCGCTCAGCCATCCGGCGACCTGCTTCCCCACAGCGTCAAGCCTGGCCTGCACCTGGGATGTTGAGCTGGCACACGAAATGGGCCAGGCTCTGGCGGAAGAGGCCAATGCGCTGGGTGTAGGCGTGTTGCTTGGCCCGGGCAACAACATGAAACGCACCCCGCTGTGTGGTCGCAACTTCGAATACTTCTCCGAAGACCCTTACCAAGGTGGTGAAATGGCGACCAGCCTGATTGAGGGTATCCAGAGCCAGGGTGTGGGCACGTCGCTCAAACACTTTGCGTTCAACAATCAGGAATACCAGCGCTTTTCGATCAGTGCGGAAGTAGACGAACGCACTATGCGCGAAATCTACCTGGCTGGATTTGAAAAAGCTGTCAAAAAAGGCAAGCCCTGGACGGTCATGTGTGCGTATAACAAGCTCAACGGCACCTACTGCTCAGAGCACCATAGGTTGCTGGTGGACATTCTGAAAGACGAGTGGGGATTTGAGGGACTGGTTATGTCGGATTGGGGCGCGGTCCACGACCGGGTTGCCGCTTTGGAAGGCGGGCTCGATCTGGAAATGCCCGGACCAAAGCCGAACCGCGTCCAGGCTGTGATCAAGGCTGTCCAGGACGGAACGCTGGACGAAGCCGTGCTGGACGAGTCTGTCAGGCGCATCCTCAGGATCGCGTTCAAAGCGGCGGAAACGCCCAAGGGCGACGCGTACGACCAACAGGCGCACGACACTCTAGCCCGCAAAGTCGCCGCCGAGGGGATGGTGCTGCTCAAAAACAACGGCATTCTGCCCTTGAAAAACGACCTCACGCGCATTGCCGTGATGGGGCGCGCAGCCGAAAAACCGCACTACCAGGGCGGTGGCAGTTCGCACATCAATCCCACCATGGTCGCCCTGCCGATCAAGGAGCTTCAACAGCAGGCCAAGAATGCTGAGTTGATCTACGCTGAGGGCTACCCGGCCGATGACCAATTCCGCCAGGATTTGATCGACCAGGCTGTGAGCGTTGCCGGCGAGGCGGAGGTCGCCCTGCTTTACATCGCGCTGCCGACCTACAAAGACTCCGAAGGCTACGACCGCGCCGATCTCGACCTGACCGCACAGCAAATCGCATTGATCAAGGCCGTCGGCGATGCCCAGCCCAACACCGTGGTGATTCTAAACAATGGTTCGGCGGTGGCGGTGGGCGAATGGATCGCCCACGTCAGCGCCGTGCTCGAAGCCTGGACCATGGGGCAGGCGGGCGGTGGGGCCATCGCCGATATCCTTTTCGGCAAGGTCAATCCCAGTGGCAAGCTG
>JBJYXQ010000262.1:0-17094 GCA_046260035.1 Anaerolineae bacterium | reverse complement strand
ATGGCATCGAGGTTTTCCGGCGCGGTCCCGTGATAGAGTACGTCGGGTGGCGTCGCTGGCGTGTATGTGGGGCGGATGGCGGTGTGGCCGTATAGCGCCCGGATGCGCCCGCCCACGATCTCGAAGCGGTTGCGCCCCGGCAGTGCAAGCACCGCGTCGATATCGGCACGGTTAGCCCAGCGGAAGTTCGGCAGCCCGTTGAGGATGTGCAGCACGGTGTCGAGGTCTGCATAGCCCTCAGCATCCAGCGGGATGGGGAAGCGTGCTGGCCGATGGCGCAGCAACAGCGCGAGAAAGCGGCTCAACTTGCGGAGCCGAGCGTCACGATGGCGATCAGTACTCATGCTGCGATAGCTTCCATAGGTTGGCACGCATTTGCGTCTGCTCCCTATCTCTGAATGTCGCCAGGAACCGTTCGAACTTGGCACGGCGAGCATCGGCTTCACGGGGGCACGTCAGTTCCGATGGGAATGTCCAGCCCTGCGCGTGGGCGTATCGGGCGATTTCCTTTCCGGTGGTGTAGATCAACGGGCGGATGACCGTCATGCACCCATCGAAAAAGCTGCGGCGCGGTTCGAGCGTGTCGGTCCGTCCGGCGTATAGGATGTTCATCAGCGCCGTGGCGGCGGCATCGTCGGCGTGATGGCCGAACGCCACCTTAGCGCATCCCAGGCGCTCGGCGGCGAGGAACAGCGCTTTGCGCCGGTTGTATGAGCAGCGAAAGCAGTCCATTGGGAGGGGTTCGTCGTCTGCCACGGCTAATGGTGCGATGTCATACTCCACGTCCAATTCGTGGAACCACGATTCCAACGTTGGGACGAGATTGGGCAAGCCCACGCTTGTCCCATCGATGTGGACTGCGACGACGGTATACGTTTCGGGGACATCCACCCCGCGCAGCAGTACATCGAGCAACGCGCGGCTGTCCTTGCCGCCCGATACCCCCACCGCGATGCGGTCGCCATCCGCGATAAGCTCAAACTCCCGCACTGCGCGGTTGACGCTCTTGAACAAATTCCGGGCAATTGAATCAGGATCGGCCATAGCGATGAATTACGAATGGCGAATTACGAATAGTGTTCTGCGACTCCCCATTCTTATTTCTACTTTCTAATTTCTCAATCCTGCAATCGCTTGCCGTATTGTTCCGCGTAATACGTTTTGTACAGCTCCCCGTTCTTGATGGGCCGCCACCACCACTCATTCTCCGCGTACCAGCGTACCGTCTTTTCGATGGCTTCCGCGCAGGTGTGCGCCGGCTCCCATCCCAGGCCTGCCAACTTGCTGACGTCGAGCGCGTAGCGGCGGTCGTGCCCGGCGCGGTCTTCGACGTGCTTGATGAGGCTCTCGGGTTTGTCCAAGGTCGCCAGCACGATGTGCGTCATCTCCAGGTTCGTCATCTCTGCACCGGTGCCCACATTGTAGATCTCACCGAGTTTGCCCTTGTGCATCACCAGATCGATGCCTTCGCAGTGATCGATCACGTACTGGTAATCGCGCATCTGCTTGCCGTCGCCGTAAACGGGGAGCGGTTGGTCGTCGATGGCGTTGGTGGCGAAGAGCGGTACAACTTTCTCTGGATACTGGTACGGGCCGACGTTGTTCGCGCCACGGGTGATGGTGACCGGCAATCCCCATGATTCGTGATAGGCTAACACCATCAGATCACCGCCGGTCTTGCTGGCCGAGTAGGGGCTGCGGGGTTTCAGATTGTCCGTTTCCTTGGAGCGATCGACCAACACCTGCCCGTAGACTTCGTCCGTACTGACCTGGTGATAGCGTTCCAGTCCCAACTTCTTCGCGGCTTCCAACAGCACGAAAGTGCCGAAGACATCCGTTTGGATGAAGGACCCTGGCTCCATCAGCGAGCGATCCACGTGCGTCTCGGCGGCAAAGTTGACGATGGTATCGACCTTGTGCTCCGTCAGTGCTGCCTCTACCGCCGTGCTGTCGCAAATGTCGCCTTTTACAAAGGCATAGCGGTCCGCATAATTTTCCGCCACGTCCTGTAAGTTTTCGAGGCGTCCGGCGTAGGTGAGTTTGTCGTAGGCGACGATGAAATAATCGGGGTACTTCTCCAACATATAGCGCACAAAATTTGAACCGATGAACCCAGCTCCACCCGTGACCAGCAACCTTTGCATAGTGTTTCCTCCCTTGAAAATAGTTGCAGGTTACAAGTTGCAGGTTGAAGGTTAACGAATGGAATAACCGTCAACTCACAACCCATAACCCATTTCTCAAATTCTACCACACATTGACGAAAGACCCATATTGCTGTAGAATATTTCATTCATGGAATATCGAGTTGATGCGCCCTTAATCGTTCAAGGCGATCGAACCGTGCTCCTCGAAGTCAACAATCCACGCTACGAGGATGCCAGGGATCACCTCGCGCGCTTCGCCGAGCTTGAAAAAAGCCCGGAATACATTCATACCTACCGCATTTCTTCTCTCTCGCTGTGGAATGCGGCCTCGGCGGGGATGACCGCCGACGAAATCCTTGAGGGGCTGCATGAGTACGCCAAGTACCCTCTGCCCGACAACGTCATCGTTGAAATCAAGGAAGCGATTTCGCGCTACGGGCGCGTGCGGCTTGCTCGCGATCCCAATGATCCCACCCGCCTGCGTTTGATGTCCGACGATCCGCTCTTGCTCATGGAGTTGGAGCGCAATCGCAATCTTAAGATCTACATCCTCGACCGCCTTGGACCGCACACACTGCAGGTCCCCGCTTCGCGGCGCGGGCACGTCAAGCAGGCACTCGTCAAAGCCGGGTATCCCGCCGAGGATCTCGTCGGCTACGTCGACGGCACGGCGCTCTCCATCCACTTGCGTGAGACGACGGCGGAAGGGTTGCCCTTCTCCGTCCGCCACTACCAGCGCGATGCCAGTGACGTCTTCTGGGCCGACGGCTCCGATGCAGGCGGCGCAGGCGCAATCGTGTTACCTTGCGGCGCAGGCAAGACGATCGTCGGCATGCTCGCTATGACGCTGGCGCAGACGAATACGCTCATCCTCACGCCGAGTACCGTAGCTGCCCGCCAATGGCGCGAGGAGCTGCTCGACAAAACCACCGTCAGCGCCGAAATGATCGGCGAATATACTGGCCTGCGCAAGGAAATCCGCCCGATCACCGTGACGACGTACCAGATTCTCACGCATCGCAAACGCGGCACGAAGGGGAAAAATCTGCCGTTGGAACAGGAGTTTCCACATTTCGGGTTGTTCAACGAGGGTGATTGGGGCCTTATCATCTACGACGAAGTTCACCTGCTACCCGCGCCAGTTTTCCGCATCACGGCGGAATTGCAAGCGCGCCGCCGCCTGGGATTGACGGCGACACTCGTCCGCGAGGATGGGCGCGAGGAAGACGTCTTTTCGCTTATCGGGCCGAAGAAGTACGACGTGCCCTGGCACGACCTCGAACGCCAGGGTTGGATCGCGCCTGCTCTCTGCTACGAGATCCGCGTGGATATGCCGGAGACCGAGCGGCTGGAATACATCGTCGCCGAGCGGCGGCAGAAGTACCGCATCGCGGCCGATAACACCGTCAAACTTGACATCCTGGACCGGCTGCTGCGCTACCACGAGGGCGACCGTATGCTCGTCATCGGCATGTATCTGGCACAATTGGAAAAGATCGCCAAACGCTACGATTTCCCCCTCATCACGGGTAAGACGAAAGTCCCGGAACGCGAGGAGCTTTACGAGAAATTCCGCACGGGCGAGATTTCGACGTTGGTGGTTTCCAAAGTCGCCAACTTCTCTATCGACTTGCCCGATGCGAACGTCGCTATCCAGATTTCGGGCACGTTCGGCTCCCGGCAGGAAGAGGCGCAGCGGCTGGGGCGCATCTTGCGTCCCAAATCCGACGGAAGCCAGGCGTATTTCTACACCATTGTCAGCAAGGAAACGCTGGATCAGGAATACAGCGCTAATCGCCAGCGCTTCTTGACTGAGCAGGGCTATCGCTATCTCATCCTCTACGATGAGGAAATCCCTGGGGCGCTTCCGCATACGCAGCAACGTTAGTTTAATGACCCTTGCGAAGGATTAGGCGAACCGGAGGTTCGCACGCCTTCACAAGGATGGCTGAACAATTTGGCAAGGGCAACAGTATGAAGCGGAAAATAAACACTCAGAGCGCAGCGGCGGACTACACGCCGGATGTCCTCACGGCGAAGCTCAACTACGTGTGGCTGGAACCTGGCAAGCCTGCGAAGCCACAGGCTGACCCGCCCTTCTGGTCACAACCTGTAGAAAATGACCTCACCGGATTCATCGAGAGTTTGGCGGAGGAACAATGGCGAGTTAATTTCATCCGCAAGCAAATCGCTCACCTCAAATTGAAGTCCAAAGCGCGAAGCCGCATCGACCTGATCCGCCAACTGGTTGAGGGCTTTCTTGATCCTGACCGGTTTTCCCGCCAATTGAACACGCTCAACGACGAGGAGCAGCGTTACTACCTGTATCTGCTCCTTCACACCAATCTCTTGACCTTGCGCACGGAACCGGTGTCACTTGATCGGCTGCTATCCCTCTCCAAGCCTTCAGCTTCGTTAACGCGGCGGATACTTGACGCCGGTCTGGGATTGACAGATGAGGAGGGGCAATTCTTCGTCCCCTATGAGATGTTCAAATTGCTCCCGCCCGTCTACATTCCTTTTGACACGGAACCCTCTCCCGCGGCTTATGTACCGGCTGCTGATCCGCGTTTGCTGCTCACACAAGTCCACCAACTGCTGGGGTTGGTGCAATCTGGGACGTACCGTACCGGTCCCCGACCACGCTGGCGCATGCCACGTATGGGCTATTACGGGACTGAGTATCAGACCTGGCCCCCCATGCCGGACGATGCCCAACGCCTGCTAAACAATCCTAATCAGCAGGGCGCAATTACGTTGTGTCCGCCTGCGCCATATCTGGATGAAGACACCCTCGCTGCATGGTCTGCCGATCTTGAACTCACACCGGACAATGTTGAGTTCCTCTATCACGTGCTGATCAACGGGCAACTTCTGCTGCCCGGGAGTCCGGTTACGCTCAACACTGCGCTGATCCAGCCCTGGATGATGCAGACGCCTGGCGACCAACTTACGACCCTCTACCACATCTATCGTAGCCTCGCTGACTGGACCGATTGGTGGCCCGACTGGCGCGCTGGCGACGTCAAGGTGCAGTGGAACTATCAAAACTATTGGATGCTGTCAAGCGTCGACAATATGCTGCGGACGACGCACTATATGCTGCGTTGGGTTATCCTGGATGTTCTCGCCTACCTGCCGCACGATGTCTGGCTTTCAGCGGACAAGGTCGTTCAATTCTTGGTGAAGCTGTATCCTGAACCGAAGAGCCATTATTACCAACACGGCTTGCTGTGCAAAGACGTCCACAATCACTGGAAGGGATTTCTGGCTCAGACACTGCGTGCAATGCTACGTGGGCCGATGTACATCCTAGGATTTGTCGAGGTCGCGCCTGATCTGGATACTATTGAGGTCTTTCGTCTGCGACATTTCCAGAGCTTCCACTGGAATCGTCCTGAGGCGGTGCTGGTCGAAGACGTTACCCCATTTGACCGTGATGCCATCGCTTTTGAACCCAGCGAGCAGGCGCTGTTGATCACGCCACCGTCCAAGGCGGAATTTCTCATCGCGGTACAGCAGTGGAGCGAGCCCCGTGGTTTGGTCGACAACAAGCTACGCTATCAACTGGATGTTTCCCGCCTGCACAAGGCGTTCGAGCAGGGAGAGACCCCGGAGACATTTGCCGAAGCCTGGGAGCGACACGCTGACTTTCCACCTTTGCCAGAGATCCAACAGTGGTGGCAGACATGGTGGGAACGGTATGGCCATATCCGGCTCTACACGGAACAGACGACGTTGGTGACGCGGGACGAGTTTACGATGCAGGAGCTACAAATTGCTCTGCCGTCGATGCGCGATGCCATTATGGGGTTGGTCACGCCACGGGTTGCTTTGCTGCAGGCCGAGGACGCCGATCGCATTGTGAGTGATCTGGAACGCCAGGGCTACATGCCCAAAGAGGAGACGTGACGGTGGAGAAGCTGAAACAGTCGCTCAATCTCTATCATATGGACACGCTCAAGCAGATCGCCGAACACTTGAACGTCAGTCTCCCCAAAGGGAATGTGCGCAAAGCCTGGATCGCCGATGCGGTCAATGATAAGATCCGTGAGGTTGCCAGTTCCACTGACTTTATTGGCAGTTTGAGTCAGGCTGAGCGTGCGCTTCTGGCCCTGCTACTCAAAAATGGCGGCGTTGGCACGCAGCGCACGGTCACGCTGCCGTTGATGAAAGCCGGCCTTATCTACGTCGAAGGGCAAGATGCCACCATCGACCGCCCCCGGCTGCGGAGTGTAGCGCTGTCACTGATGCGCAAGGGCTTGCTGCTCAATCTCGACGATCCCTCGGGGCAATCCACGCGTCGTCTTTTCGAACCCTTCGACAAGATCGGCATTGCTCCAGAAGTGAGTCGTGTGCTGCCGCGCAACTTACTCGCGGTGCCTGAGCCTTCCGCTGAGATACAAACTGTCGCTGCACCCCCGCGTGTCGAAAGCGCAGATGCTGAACTTTGCCTGCGGCAGTTATTCTTCCTGTGGGCGGAACTGCGCCGTGAACCAGTAAAGCGTCTCAAATCTGGCGGTATCGGCAAACGCGATGTGCGCCGCATTGCCAAAAGCTTGCTTATGGACGAGGAGCGCGACATCGAACACTTACGGTGGATGCAGGCTGTCCTACAGGCGCTCAATGTACTCACAGACGACGACACAACGATCGGCGCTGCCGACACCGATGCCGTTAAGCTGTTCTGGGGGGCGTCGCCACGGATACAGTTGGCCACGATCCTGCAGAGCTATCCTAATGTGGCGTATGATCTGACGCTGAGTCTTGATGCTGTTGTCCAGTATGCTTACTATTCCACCCTCCCGGTACGTCCGTCCCAAGAAATACGCGGACAGGTGCTCAATCTGCTCAAAGAGATCGCCGGAGCACAGTGGTTTCCGTTCTCTCTCTTCGTGGCGTTTTTGAACGAAGGCCACAGTGGTGGTTTGGTGGTGTCCGATCACACTTTGAGATCGCTCTACACCAACTTACGTTGGTACGCGGCAGGCCGCCGCAATGATTTGACGTCGGCGTTAAACCAGTTGGACCGCCAGGCAGCTCTCGCCGTGCTCAAAGAACTCCAGACACTTGGGGTGGTGGAACTCGGCTATGCTGCACCAGGTGAGGTGCCCTCGGCGCTGCAACTGACGCCGCTAGCGTTGGCGCACTTTGCCAATCAGCCTGCCCCGACCGTGGAGAATGGTGGGCAGGTGATCCTGCAGCCCGATTTTCAGATCCTGGCGATGGGGCCTGTGGCCTTGCCTATCCTCGCCAATCTCGAGCGCTTCGCGACGCGCGAGAAATTCGCCGAGAGCGTCGTTGCGTACCGGATCACGCGCGAAGGTACCTACCAGGCTTTGCAGCGCGGAGAATCGCCGGAAGCCATCCGCATCTTTCTTGAAGAAGCCACCGGACAGCCCGTCCCGCAGAACATCATCCGCACCCTGGAAGAGTGGGGAGAGCAATATGAGCGGATCGTCATCCGCCGTAACATCACCGTCCTGCAAACTGATGATGCTGAGACGCTCGAACGCTTGTTGAACGACAAAGCGACCGGCAGACTGTTGCACCGTCTGGATGCCCATACCGCCTGGCTGCGCGCAAAAGATACGGCGAAACTTAAGGCATATTTGCGGCTGCAGGAGATGTTGCCCGCTTACTCGCAGGGTCCGGAGGCGGATCTGCCCCGCAGTTTGCGTTGGGATGAGGATGCGCTGCGTCCTCGCCATCCTATGCCGAGCCTCTACGTCACTGGCACGCTGCGCCGTATCGCGACGCCGCAGCGCAGTGGCGCGCAGAACGTCGATCGTTGGCAATTGACGGGCGAAAGCGTGCGCACTGCCGTTGCTGCCGGGATGGATGTTCCGGCGGTGATCGCGTTGGTAGAGCAGATGACAGGCGCGCCGATGACGCCGGAATGGCAAAAGCGACTCAAAGCCTGGGGCAATCACTATGGGGACGCGCAAGTGGCCTCGGTGATCCTGTTACGGCTAGAGAGCGACGAGGCGTTGCAAGAGTTGCGCCGTGCCGACCGCCGTCTGAGCCGTTGGATTAAGTCTCTGCCGCAAGCTGCCGGTTTGGGCGTCGTCGATGCGAAACACTACGATGAGGTACAGGCATTGTTGGCCGAATGGGGCATCGCCATCGAAGATAAGTCTTGGTGGTAAGGGTTAGTCTCTGAGTCTCTAAACAGTACTCAGAATTTTATCATCCTCCTGATACAAATGTGGCCTAAAGGCCGGGTATGAAATGGTTTTTTGGTGGTGGAGCAAAGCCCCACCACCAAAAAAACTGCTTTAGCGGCAAGATAACCCACAAAACTCTTGGCTCGCGAGGATGATAAGACCCTGAAACAGTACCAGCGTCATCTTGGCAGGCCCATGAAAGATGTTATAATAGTGTATAGTTCTTATTTTATGGAGGCTATGCATGAGCCCGGCACAACCTAGCGCAACAGATCGAAAGAAAGCTGAAGCCTTTTACCAGGAAGCGATCGCCGCTTACGAACGTTGGGACGTTGAACTTGCCATCAAAAAGCTCGAAAGTGCTCTAGCGCTCTACCCCAACAATCCCTCTTATCACATGAATCTGGCGCAGATCCTTTCGCGTGCCGGTGACTTTGATCGCGCGCTACGTTCTCTGGCGAATTACCTTCGTCTCGCGCCGGATTCCTCGGTTGCCAGCCGTGTTGAGCAACTATTTGCCAGCGGTATGGATCCCATTGAAGAGCAGCTTACCGAACGTATGACATCGGCGCAAATGCCCATCGATATGATCGGCGCCGCGATTCAGATGTGGATGGAATTCCGCATCGCACTCGGCGAAGAACCGCTGAACATTCCCAAGCCCGAAGCATGGGCGGCGGCATTAGACTACACCGTGCGTAAGGTCAACCTGCGCGATGTACCACTGGACAGGCTTTCCGCGCTCTACGATGTCTCATCAGAGACCGTCCGCAAACACAACGTTACCCTGGTCAAGATGCTCGATATTATGCCTTGCGACTACCGCTACTTCACCGGGACGCAGAACCCACTCGACAAGCTGGTGGAAGCGGCAGAACTTCTCGAACAACTGGAAGAGCGATTCAACGAGGAGTAATTCGCCTGTAAGTGACCCGGGGCGGTTTCCACCCGTACCCTTCCAGCTATTTCTCGTGATATAATGAACGCGGGGGCTTTATCGGCCCCCGCGATTCCGTTAAAAGTACCTATCAGTCCAGCAACTACGTGACTAACGACTACCCGACTTTTTAAGGAATGACTTATGCACATCGTCTACCGCGACAAAGAGTGGTTTGTGGATCAAGCGATGACCGTCAACCAAATGCTGAAGCACCTTAAACTTCTCCCTGAAAGCGTGCTGGTCCTCCGCAACGGGCAACTTATTGCCGAGGACCAGAAAGTCCAACCCGGGGACGAAGTCAAAATCGTTTCCGTCATTTCAGGGGGATAAGGATGCGCTGTCGTCGCTGTGATAACCCAGGCGTGATCAATATGCGCCAACACAAGCTCTCCCTGTGTGCCGTCCATTTCCCCGAATGGTTCATCGAGCAAACCCAACGCATCATCCGCAAATACGCTATGTTTGCCCGCGATGAGCGTATTCTCGTCGCCGTTTCTGGTGGGAAGGACAGTCTGGCTTTATGGGATGTTTTGCTCTCGCTCGGCTACCAGGCCGATGGTGTCTACATCGACCTGGGCATTGACGGTGGATTTGGCTACTCGACCCTTTCCAAAGCCAAGGCTGTGGCCTTTGCGGATCAGCATCCCGAGACACGCCTGATGGTCCTCGACATCCCGCAGCTTTACGGTGAGAACGTCCCGCAGGTTGCGCATCGCCGTCACCGCCCCCATCGCCCTTGCTCCATCTGTGGACTCATCAAGCGCCACGAAATGAATCGCATTGCCCTGGAAGGCGGGTACGATGTCCTGGCGACCGGGCATAACCTTGACGACGAGGTCGCGACACTCTTCGGCAATGTTCTACACTGGCAGGTGGACTATCTCCGTCGCCAGTTCCCTGTCCTGCCCGCTGATGGGCAGGGACTGGCGCGCAAAGTCAAGCCATTTTGCCGCTTCTACGAACGCGAAACCGCTGCCTACACGCTCATCCGCGGCATCGACTACATCGAGGACGAGTGCCCTTACGCCGTCGGCGCGACCAGCCTGGCCCACAAAGAGACTCTCACTCGTATGGAACACGACTCGCCGGGCACGAAAATGCACTTCTATACTAATTTCCTCAAGGCTAAAGAAATGGGTTTGTTTGCCGATGCTGAAACCGCGCCGGAACTCCATCCATGTTCACAGTGCGGACAGCCGACCGTTGCCCCCAACCTGTGCAATTTCTGCCGGTTGTGGGAAGAACATTAGTCATCAGGAATAGGAGGGAAGGAAGATGAGTATTTTGCTGTTGCTGTTCATCGGTGTAGGGTTGATTGGATTGGGCATGCTCGCGGCGGGAGTTATCCTGGTGCTGCAGGGCTCTCAACAAGAATCGCGCCGCCTTGTGGGGATTATCTTGCTGGTTTTGGGCCTGTTAGTGGCGTGTACGCCAGTGGTGATCTTCATACTCAGGCGGTTGTTCATGCGCTGACCGAGGTTTGTCTATGACACAAGAACTCTCTCCAAGCCAATTCCGTGATTTAGCCGCCGCCATCGAAACCGAAGTCGCCCGCGTCATTGTGGGGCAGCGCGAGGTCGTGCGCCATACCCTCATTGCGCTGCTGGCAAACGGGCACCTGCTCCTGGAAGGGCTGCCCGGCCTTGGCAAGACGATGCTCGTCCGCACGCTGGCCTCAGCTTTACAACTCGATTTCAGCCGCGTGCAATTCACGCCCGATCTGATGCCCGCCGACATCATCGGCACCGACATTCTCGAAGTGGCAGATACGGGCGAGCGGCGCTTCCGCTTCCATCGCGGGCCGGTCTTTACTAACCTGCTGCTGGCCGACGAAATCAACCGCGCCACGCCCAAGACGCAATCCGCCCTGCTGGAAGCGATGCAGGAGCGCCAGGTGAGCATGGGCGGCGCGACGTACACGCTGGTGCAGCCGTTCCTGGTGCTGGCAACGCAGAATCCTATCGAGCTGGAGGGCACGTATCCCTTGCCGGAAGCGCAACTTGACCGTTTCCTGTTCAAGGTCAACGTGGGCTATCCCTCGGCGGACGAGTTGGTGGAGATCATGGCACGTACAACCGGCGCCGATACCCCCAATGCGCGTCCCGTCGCCGATGGCGATGCCGTCCTGGCGATGCAGGCCCTCGTCCGCGGTGTGCCCGTGGCGACGCCTGTGAGCGCCTACGCAGCCAAGGTGACCGTCGCCACACACCCCGATAATCCCGATGCCCCGGAGATCGTGCCCCAGGCAGTGCGGTATGGCGCGAGTCCACGCGGCGCACAGGCCCTCATCCTCGCCGCGAAGGTCGTTGCGCTGCTGGCAGGGCGCTATAACGTGGCCCTCGAAGATGTGCGCGCCGTGGCTCCCGCGGCCCTGCGCCATCGTCTGATCCTCACCTACGAGGCCGAAGCCGACGGCATTACGCCGGACGCCATCATTGCAGCCGTCCTGGACGCCGTTCCGGAGTCGTGACCATGACGCTGGACGCTGACCTTGCCCTGCTCGCACGCCTGCGTTTCGTCACGTGGAAGCGCAAGCGCGGCGGGATGTGGGGCGAGCGGCGTTCTACCCGGCGCGGCGCGGGTTTGGAATTCGCTGACTACCGCGATTACACGCCCGGCGACGACCCACGCCGGGTGGATTGGAACCTCTATGCGCGGCTCGACCGCCCTTACGTGCGCCTCCACGAGGAAGAGGAAGATCTTGCCGTGATGGTCTTGCTCGACAGTAGCGCATCGATGGCGTGGGGGGAGGGCGAAGCTGCTCGTTGGCCTGCTGTACAGAGGCTTGCGGCAGCTTTCGGGACGATGGCACTGCTTGGCGGGGATGCGCTTTGGGGTGCGGCTCTGCGCATGACATCTGCCGGGATGTCGTGGGGACCGGGCCGGGGTAGGGGACTGTTGCCGGGCTGGCAAGCCTGGTGTACCGCCACGGCCCCTTCCGGCACGACGGCCCTGGCAGACGCGTTGCGTGACATCGCGTCGCGGACGTCACGCCCTGGCTTGGCGCTGCTGCTCACCGATGGCTACGATCTCGATGGATTGCGCGCGGGCCTGGCGACGCTCGCCGGGCGCGGTCACGAAGTGATCCTGCTGCACATACTCACCCCGGATGAACTCGTCCCGACACTCCGCGGCGACCTGCGCCTGGTCGATACCGAAACCGGCGACAAGCGCGAGGTGACGGTCGATGGCGCAGCGCTGGACGCATACCAACGCCGTCTGGCGAGCTGGCAGACCGAACTACGCGCGCTGGCGGGCAAACACGGCGGACGCTACGCTATGCTGCGCACCGATATTCCCTTACGGCGAATGCTGCTGGAAGATCTGCGCCGCGCGCGGATTGTGCAGTGATGTCTGATCCTACAATCGCCCTCATATTGCGTTGGGCGAGTTCTTTGCTCGCTGCGCATACGGATCGACCGCAGGTAGAGGCGGAATTGCTGCTGACGCATCTCCTGGATCAGCCACGCACTTATCTGTACGCGCATCCTGAAGTGTCGCTCACCTCAGAACAAGTTACGACTTATACCAAGTGGGCGCAGCACCGGGCCGCCGGTGAACCGCTGCCCTACATCACCGGACAAATCGAATTCTTTGGGCTGACCTTTGCCGTGACGCCTGATGTGCTGATCCCACGCCCAGAGACGGAGACGCTCGTGGAGGCCGCATTGGACTGGTTGAAGGCACATCCCGCTGCGACAGCAGTGGATGTGGGAACCGGCTCCGGTTGTATTGCCGTGGCGTTGGCAGTCCACGTACCTGCACTGCGCCTTTATGCCACCGACATCTCACGCGCGGCGTTGGACGTTGCGCGCACCAACGCGGAACGGCACAATGTCGCCGATCGCATCGTTTTCCTCGAAGCCGACTTACTCACGCCACTACCTGAGCCGCTGCATCTCATCGTCAGCAATCCACCTTACATCGCGGAGGGCGAATGGTATGCGCTACCTCTTTCTGTGCGGCAAGAACCCCGACGCGCGCTTCTCGCTGGCGTGGATGGCCTCGACGCGATCCGGCGGTTGGTGCAACAGGCGCGTGCCCGGCTTGCGTCCGGGGGGCTCATGTTGGCGGAGATCGGTGAGTGGCAAGGTGAAGCGGCCCAGGCGCTTGCCCAGGCCGCTTTCTCTAAAGCTGATGTCTCCATCCTCCCCGACCTTGCCGGGAAGGACCGCATCCTCAAAATTGCTAGGTAGAGGTGGTAGTGACGACTTTAGTCGTTTTTTTCATGAAAGCGACTGAAGTCGCAACTACAAATTTATTTCGCCCACTTGATAAAGCCAGGCAGGAACGACGACACCGCATCGGGATGGTGCGGCAGGACGCGCACGGTGTAGCCGTGCAAACCGCTCATCATGCACTGTGTGTTCGCTTCGAACAAATACTTGCCATCTTTGATGTGCTTGATCACGTGCATCGGCACGGCGCGCCCTCTGACAATTTCTTCGCTGGGGTTGACCAACCCGATGTACAGCTCGACCACCACGTCTTCTGGTGCAAGTTCCCCTAGATGCACTTCTGCTTGAGCTATGAATTCGTCCCCGACTTTGATCTCTGTGGGCAGCTCGCCGTTGACTTTTTCGATGCGGATGTTTGACCAGTTTCCGTAAAGACGGCTCTTCCAGGCCGCCAGTGATTTAGCTCCGGCGAGGTCATCGGCTGTCAAGAGATCGTAGCGCTTGGCAGAAGGCATATAGAACCGATTGGTATATTCTGCCACCATCCGGTTGGTATTGAAAACGTACGACAGTGCGCCGATGCTGTTTTTCATATGACCGATCCACCGTCGAGGTAAGTTGTCCCTTCCGCGATCATAAAACATCGGGATGATGTCACGTTCTAGGAGATCATAGAGCGTTTCGGACTCAACTTGATCCTGCTCATCCGTGTTGTCATAGATTTCGCCGCGACCAATAGCCCAACCAACGCTTGGCGTATAGGCTTCGTCCCACCAACCATCCAGGATGCTCAAGTTGAGCACGCCATTTGCTGCGGCTTTCATCCCGCTCGTGCCGCTGGCTTCGCGCGGGCGGCGCGGGGTGTTCAGCCAGACATCCACACCTTGTACCATATAGCGCGCGATGATCATGTCGTAATCTTCGAGGAAAACCAGTTTCGACCGGAAGGCATCCTGGCGCGCTAGGCCGACGATTTTCTGGATCAGTTCTTTGCCCGGATTATCGTGTGGATGTGCTTTACCGGCAAAGAGGATTTGCACCGGGCGTTCTGGATCATTGAGCAGCCGGGCCAATCGTTCTGGATCGCGCAGTAGTAGCGTCGCGCGTTTGTATGTGGCAAAACGCCGGGCAAAGCCGATGGTCAGTGCTTCCGGATCGAGCGCTTCGTCTGAGGATTCGATTTCACTCTGTGGGACGCCCCGTTGTTCGAGTTGCTGCCGTAGCCGTTGTCGGGAAAAGGCGACCAAACGTTCGCGCCGCCGTTCGTGGGTGCGCCAGAGTTCTTCCGCCGCGATATGTCCTGCCCGTTGCCAGACGGCTTGATCTGCGGGTTCTTCACGCCAGCGCGGCCCCAGGTAGCGATCATAGAGGACCTTCATATCCCGTGAAATCCACGAAAGGATGTGAACGCCATTGGTGACGTGCGAAATCGGAATTTCACTTTGCGGCACGCCCGGCCATAGCCCTTCCCACATCTGCCGGGTGACGACGCCATGTAACCGGCTGACGCCGTTGCTGTATGCGGACATTCGCAGGGCCAGGATGGTCATGCAGAAAGGTTCCCCATAGTCGTAAGGATTCTGCCGTCCAAGGGCCAGAAAATCATTCCATGATAGTTTGAGATGGTTAGTGGCGTAATCCTTGAAGTAGTACTCCATCAATTGCGGTGGGAACCGATCGTGTCCGGCAGGCACCGGTGTGTGGGTGGTGAACACCAATCCGGCGGAGGTCGCTTCCCGCGCTTCGGAGAAGCTGATCTTGTGGCTCTCCATCAGGAAGTGCGTCCACTCCAACGCCAGGAAGGCGGAGTGTCCCTCGTTCATATGATATACGGTGGGATTTAGGCCCAGAACTTGCAGTGCGCGATACCCGCCGATCCCCAACAGGATTTCCTGGCGGATGCGCATATCTTGATCGCCGCCGTAGAGTTGATCGGTAATATCACGGTCTTCAGGGCGGGTGTTTTCAGGGGTGTTAGTGTCGAGTAGATAGAGTACTGCGCGTCCCACATCGGCGCGCCAAATGCGTGCAGTGACCACACGTCCTGGGAATTCGACGCCGATGGTTAGCGGATTCCCATCCGCATCACGCGCGATTCGCAGCGGGAGATTGTCGAAGTGATTGTCGACGTAGGATTCTTGCTGCCATCCAGCTTGATTGAGATATTGGCGAAAGTAGCCTTGCTGGTAGAGCAGGCCCACGCCCACGAGCGGCAAACCCAGATCGCTGGATGATTTGATGTGGTCACCGGCCAGAATACCAAGCCCACCAGCGAAGATGGTCAAGCATTCCGTGATGCCAAATTCGAATGAGAAGTAGGCAATGAGCGGGTCTTTCGTTTCGCCATACGTGCGGGCGAACCAGGCTGTCGGCTTCTCGCTGAGATGTTCTTCCAAATACTGCGTCACCCGTTTGAGGTGCGCCATAAAGCCTACGTCCTCGAGCGCTGCTTCAAGACGGGCTTGGTCAACCATTCCTAGCATCCGAACGGGATTGTGGTTGGTTTTCTCCCATAGATCGCTATCCAGACGTAGGAAAAGCTCAATGATGTCGTGTTTCCAGGCCCACCGCAGGTTGTAGGCCAGATCCCATAAAGGTTTCAGGGGTTCAGGTAGTGCAGGGATGATGGGAAAAGTGCGCATCGGTTTCGGTTTCATAGACACTCTACTCCTTCACTTTGCTACAATATGCAGACGCACAGTGGTGCGTTGCGCATAAGCGGGGACGCTTATGGAACATAGACTATCACTGTTTACGGTGAGGGCAAGTCGACATAAATGACAGCGCGGCGAGTCAGGTACGACCCGCCGCGCGATCAGGTAGATTACTGATCCGGTCATAAAGAACTAAAGCCATTCGCTATTTCCCAGGTGTACAAAAGTTTAGCAGATTATGACTGGATCAGTAACGCACTGCTATAACACGTCGCGTCTGACCATCTCCCATCCGCCGATCAGTGCGGCGAGGATGCCGCCGAAGATGCCGAAAGCCAATTCTTTAAACGGCAACCCCGTGGTCAGCCCGTTGAGTGAAGACATGCTATCGACAAAGCCATTGGCGACGATCACCGGCAGTGTGCTGGGATAGTAGGGGCCCCACTTTTCGCTTTGGATTGCCACCACGCCTATGACGGTTATGGCGATGCCCACGGCACTGGCGACAGCAAAGCTCGACCACCGTTGCGCAACCCAGGTTTGCAGCGAGATCATCAGCCAAGCCCCCAGGAACATGATGCTTGCGAAGTGAATGAAGTCCATCACGGGGACTGGTTTCTCGAATCCCAATCCTGGAATGAGCAAACGCAGTCCCCAGCCACTTAGCACGATCAGGGCCACGAGAAACAGGCAGCTCAAACCGATCAAGAACATTCCGGCGAGTTCCTTGGCGACGTAAAACACACCACGCGGCACCGGCAGTGCGAAGAGATGCTTCCACTGCTGCCCGCGATGTTCCCACTGCGCCACCAATGCTGTCTCCAGTGTGACGAACAGGGGTAGCATCAGCAGCCCCCACATGAACAACGTCTGCGCGCCATACTCTATCCAGACGTCAAACGTGTCGACTTTCGCCAGGTAAATCTCGTGTCTATCATAGAAGATCAGCGCTTGCAATCCCACGATCACCGTGGGTGCGATCAAGGCCAGCCAGAAGGCCAGCGTGCG
>JBJYXQ010000261.1:0-1519 GCA_046260035.1 Anaerolineae bacterium | reverse complement strand
CTCACTGGCTAAGCGGCACAAGGGCAGCGCACGCTGCGGCCCGATGATCGGATGGAGCGTATCGGACGCGCCGTACATCGGCACTCGTACGTGACTGTCGCCGCCGAGGCCCACCGTGTAGACGTCCGCTGCCTCGACCATCGTGCGCCATCCGCCAACGCGTGCGCCTTCCGGGTTGAGGCGCGGCTGGCCGTCCCGTAGCGCGGCGATGTCGGTGGTGGTGCCACCCACGTCCACGACCCACACATCCTTCCGTCCCGCCACGTGCCATGCACCGACGACGCTGGCGGCTGGCCCGGAGAGGATCGTCTCGATGGGGCGCTGTACTGCCCACTCCGACCGCACCAGCGAGCCGTCGCCTTTGACGATCATCAGCGGCGCGGCAATGCCCAAATCGTCCAGCGACCGCCGAACCGTGCGGATCAGATCGTGCAGGACGGGGATGAGGCTGGCGTTGAGCGCCACCGTCGTCGCCCGGCGGATGGCGTCGAGTTTGGTCGTCAGCTCGTGCCCGCAGGTGACGGGGCTTGGAAGGCTGCCGTCTTGTCCGGTCAATTCTTCGACCAGCGCTTTGATGCGCAGTTCGTGCGCCGGGTTGCGCACGCTGAAATAGCTCGATATGGCAAAGGCCGCCACCTTGTCGCGCCGGGCCAGGATCGCCGTGCGCGCCGCGTCTTCGTCCAGTGGCGTGGCCTCATTGCCATCCACGGTGTGCCCGCCGCGTAGATGGACCACGTCGCGTGTGACCAGCTCGCGCTCGAAGCCGAAGCGCTGGATCACCGCCGGATCGTAGCCGATAAGGAGCAGGCAGACGGGGCTGCCCTGTCCCTCCACAATGGCGTTGGTCGCCAGCGTCGTTGACAGCCCGACCATCCTGACGTCTGCTGGATGGATGGGTGTGCTTCCGTTCAGCGCAGCCGCAGGCGCGAAAACACCCGCGATGGCTTGCCCAATACCGATAGCGAGATCGCGGTGCGTGGTCAGCGCCTTTGTCGCTGCCAGCACCACGCCGTCTGTCTGATTCACGAGAACTGCGTCGGTGTATGTGCCACCTGTGTCGATGCCGAGTGCGATGTGCATAGAGCTCCTCAAAGGTAATGGATATGACGGAATCTATTGTACTTCGTTATGCCCTATGGTGCAATAAGCGCTTGGCAAGGCTTTGTCATTCTCGTTATGATCCCCTTTTGCTTGGAGTGGATCGCCAGATCCACGTCTTATGACTCATCTCAGCTTAAGATGGGGAACTGGTGTTCCCCTCGAAGCAAGAATGATAAAATCCTGTAAGTGTTTGACCCGGATATTGCCTTAATTGCGAAATCCGTGTACTATTTCAGGACTCACGCAAACAAATGGGACTTCCTCTGTGTTCTTATGATCTGTAAAAGAATGAGTTCCTGCCGCACACTGTCATTCTGAAGTGACGCTTTGTTGAAGGATGGGAGTATATTATGAGAGAATCCTGTAGGGACATCCGCATTTTCGCGATTTTGATTCTGTTAAGCCTGGGGATGCTTGC
>JBJYXQ010000260.1:0-5128 GCA_046260035.1 Anaerolineae bacterium | reverse complement strand
CTGGAGCGCTATTTCCAGGATGCCGACATCAACGTCTACTGGGGCAGTCCGGCACAGTTTGTGGCCGAATTGCGGGAGCATTGGGAAGGAGACGGGCGATGAAGAACAATCCTTATGTCGGACCGCGACCTTACGAACGAGGCGAGCGCCGTAATTTTTACGGCAGAGACCGGGATGCACGGGATTTGATCGGCATCATTCTGTCGGAGCAGGTCACGCTCTTTTACGCGCAATCCGGTGCCGGTAAGACGTCCTTGCTGAATGCGCAGGTGATCCCGATGCTGGAAGAGCGCGGGCTCTACGTTTTCCCGGTCGCGCGCGTGAGCAGCGATCTGCCACCGACCATTTTCGCTCAGGCCGTCTCGAACATTTTTGTTTTCAGTGCGCTGTTGGGATTGGCTGGACCGGATGTAGCTCCGGAGTCGTTGCTGGATCATACGCTGCTATCGTATCTGCAGCAGGTTATGACTGAACCTGAGCTTCACCCGCCGGTGATCATTTTAGATCAGTTCGAAGAGCTTTTCACAACCCATCGCGATCGCTGGCAAGAGGCGGCTGTGTTCCTGGAGCAGGTGCGGGAGTTGGCGGATGCGATGCCGCGTTTAGGCGTTGTCCTGGCGATGCGCGAGGATCACGTTGCTGAACTGGATACCTATGCGCGTGTGTTGCCGGTACGGTTGCGCGCACGTCTGCGTATGGAACGGCTCGGGCCGGAAGCGGCCCTGGAGGCAGTGACGAGGCCAGCACTTGCTGCGGGATGTCCCTTTGCGCCGGGCGTGGCTGAGCGTTTGGTGGATGACCTTCGGCGCATCAAAGTCCAGCAAGCCGGGCAAGATACGCCTGTTGTAGGGCCGTTTGTGGAGCCGGTGCAGTTGCAGGTTGTGTGCCAGAGATTGTGGGCTGCGCTGCCCGATCAAGAGGCTTACGCAATCCAGTGGGAAGACGTCGAACGTTACGGCGATATTGACCGCGCGTTGATCGATTTTTACGAGGATGTCGTCGAAACGACGATTCGCGAAACCGGCGTCAGCGATTGGCAGTTGCGGCGCTGGGTTGGAACGCAATTGATCACCCCTGTGCCGACGCGTGGATTGGTCCTGCGCACCGACTCGGACACGGCTGGGTTGCCTAACGATGCTGTTGACGTGCTGGAGGGCAAACACCTGATTCGGGCTGAAATGCGGGCGGGTGCGCGCTGGTACGAGTTAGTGCACGACCGGCTGGTGGATCCGATTTTGCAATCCAATGCGGCGTGGGATGCAGCGCGTGAGACGCCTTTGCGCATCACCGCGCGCCGCTGGAAAGAAACGAGTGCCGAAGCCTTGCTCTACCGCGACACGGTGTTGGTCGAGGCTCAGAAGTGGTTGGCAGCGCATGCTGAGATTGCAGAGCCTTATGAAGAAGAATTCCTCGCCGCCAGCCAGGCTGCCCAGGATGCACGACTGGCTGCAAGACGCCGCAGGCAGCGTGTGTTGGTCGGTCTGTCGGTGTTTCTGGCGCTGCTGGCAGTTGTCACGTTTTGGGCATTACGACAGCGTCAGATCGCTGTGGCTCGCCAGTTGGCGGCACAGGCGCAGATCACCCTGGACAACACGAAAGAAGGCATCGTGCGCAGCGTTTTGCTGGCGACCGAGTCTCTGAAACGGATGCCGTCCGTGGAAGCGGATCACGTGCTCCACACGGGATTGGAACGCCTGCCTGCCGCATCAGCCAGTGTGCAGCACAGTAGTGGTGTTGTCTGGGCTGTCGCCATCAGTCCTGATGGTCAATGGGTTGCCACCGCCGGAAGTGACGGCGCTGTGCACATATGGGATGCGACAGGCGAAGAGATTACCGATCCATTGTGGCATTTTGATGATGCGCTGGCAGTTGTGTTCAGCCCCGATAGCCGTTGGTTGGCGACGGGAAGTGCAGATGGCATCGCCCGATTGTGGAGCACGGCCACCTGGCAGGAGGCTGCGCGTTTTTACCTTGATGCAGCTGTTCACACGGTCGCGTTTAACGTGACGGATGAGGGGATGGCGTTGGCTGCAGGTGCCGCTCATGGATCGGTGCGGGTATGGGACGTTGCAACGCAGCAGTCTGTACTGGAGGTGCAGCCTGGGCTGCCGGTTGCCCGTGAGGTCGAGATCGTGCCACTCCGTCCGGCCTGTGATCTCGTGGCCACGGATTTGTTCTCGTACACTTTCCAGGCCAACTTCGAGGATCGTTTGGCGCACAATCTGGCCTTCAGCCCTGAAGGAAATTGGTTGGCGACCGTCGGGCGCGATAATGTCCTCCAGGTGTGGGATACGGCCTTGTGGACGGTGATCGCCAGACTGCCGCACGAAGACAACATCTCCGCGATCGCATTTAGCCCGGATGGCCGGTGGCTGGCGACGGGGAGTCGCGATCACATTGCACGCGTGTGGCGCACAGATGATTGGGAACAAGTCGCACAGCTTGAGCACGCGTGTCCTATCCGTGCCGTGGTGTTCGATTCTGCCGGACAACAGTTGGCGACAGCCAGCGACGACAAGACGGCACGGCTCTGGGATACAGCAACGTGGAGCAACGTCACTCAATTCGCGCACAGCGGAGCCGTGTGGGCCGTGGCCTTCAGCCCCGACGATAAGTGGCTGGCCACGGGAGGGCTGGACGCCACAGCGCGCCTCTGGAACCTGCAGACTCGGCTCGAAGTCACGCGGATGGGACACAGCCATGCTGTCTGGGCTTTGGCCTTTGCTCCCGGAAGCGAGTGGTTGGTCACGGCGGGCTGGGATACGGGCGCGTGGTTTTGGAAGGTGTCGCAACGCCAATCGATGCCCGTCATACGACACGACAGTGAGGTGGTCGCTGTTGCGTTTAGCCCGAACGGGCAGTGGTTTGCAGCGGCGGGTTGGGATGGCGTGGTCAGTATCTGGCAAACGACGGCAGGGCCGGCTGTGCACCAGCTTCGCTATGATGTTCCTGCTGGCTCTTTTGTCCCTCAACAAGTGTGGGACATCGCCTTTAGCCCTGATGGGCGTTGGCTGGTAGGCGGATGTGGCGATGGTCGCGTGCGCGTGTGGGACGTGGTGGTCGGCGATATCCTTCTTGAAATGCAGCAGGGAGAGGATTGGGATACAATTCTGACCGTAGCCTATAGCGGTGATGGTCGGTGGATTGCTTCCGGCAGCCGCCTCACGGCCCGGATATGGGATGCCGAGACCGGGCGCGAGGTGGCGCGTTTTCGGCAGGGTGCCCAAGTGCAGGACGTAGCCTTTAGTCCAGACGGTCAATGGTTAGCCACGGCCGGCATGGATGGCACGGCCCGGGTGTGGGAGATCGCGACAGGCCAGGAAATCGCGCGTTTCGAACATGCCGGTGCCGTGTGGGCAGTGAAATTCAGCCCTGACGGTAGGTGGATCGCCACTGCCAGCGAGGATTGGACGGCCCGATTGTGGGATGTGGAAAGCAAAAGCGAGTTAATCTGGTGGGGACACGAAGCCTATGTTCACGATGTGGCCTTTAGTCCCGATGGGCATCGATTGGCGACGGCGAGTCTGGACGGAACAGCGACTGTGTGGAATACGTGGCTGGTCCGAACTCGGAGACCGGTGGCCCGGTTGGATCACGAGAAGAATGGTGTGTGGATGGTCGCTTTCAGTCCAGACGGTAAATGGCTGGCCACGGCGACCACGTCTGGGACAGCGCGCGTATGGGATGTCAGTACCGGCAAGGAAGTCGCCCGCGTTGCTCATGGGGGGCAGGTCAATACCATTGCTTTTAGCCCTGATGGACGCTGGCTGGCAACCGGGAGTTCGGATTCCACCGCACGGATATGGAACTGGCGATCCGTCGATGTGGTCGACGAAGCGTGCAATCGTTTATCGCGCAACCTGACCCGTGAGGAATGGAAGCGCTATTTGCCTAGCAGTCTATACCGTCGCACGTGCTCGAACTTGCCGGTGCCCGAAGAGTAATTTTCCCTGTGTTTAGAAAATTGGTTTGAATAGGGGGTTCTCGCGGATCGCTTGCCAGCGCGCTATCAAAAACCGTGGGATGGACAGAGCGCCTATCCCACGGTTATTCAAAGACCGGCTTTCAGTTACTTGACCTGAATCTCGATAACGCCCTTGACCTGTGCTTTGTTGCTAAAATCGGGCATCACCATCAGGAATCCGCCTTCGTCGCGGAAGCCTACGATACAGTTCGTACAGGCTTTAACTTCGTCCAGCGTAACTTCGGCGGTATAGCCGTCGTCGGCGACAAAGACGATCGCAGTGGCTTCGCCCTTGACTCCGGCCTTGTCAAGTAGATCATTGAGGAGCACGCCCGTGTAAGTGCTGGTTTCACCGTCTTTGTTGGTGAAATCGGTCTGCACAGTGTCCATCGCGCGCACATCCTCCTCACTCCAGCCGACTTCGCTGTTCACATTGCCTGTGATCTTCAGTGCCGCGTCTTCGGGGGCGCCGCCGGTCGTGCCTGTACCGCTACACGCCGCCAAAATTATCACCAACACCAATGCCAATACTGCAACCAAACTTTTCCTCATAGGATTTATCCTCCTGTACGAATGGTGAATGACAAACTACAAATTTACGTATCGGAAATTCCCAATCACCAAATCTCCGATCAACAAATCTTCAATCAGGGATTGACCTGAATTTCCTGGACCTGAAACACCCACCGGTTTGCCGGCGTCTCCGGGCAGACAAGGCGAATAGGCCCTTTGTCCGGCTCGGCCTTGGTGATCCACGTGTCATCTTTCTTGATGGCGATAATCGCGCCTTGCAGCTCGTCGCGGCTGATCTCGACGGCGTAACCGTCGGCTGCTGTAACTGTCGCCGTCGAGTAGTCGCCGACTCCGGCCTTTTCGAAAATCTCACCGAGTGCCGGGCCGCTCCACGAAGCGACTTCGTCTTCGCCCAGCGATTTCTGCATCAGCACGTCTGTCAGGTCGACTTGCTCCAACTGGACAAGTGTCCCGTAGTCCAGTGTCAACGGCGTATCCACCGCGCCGCTGATCGTCAATGTCCAGTCGACTTGTGGTGCACCACCGCAGGCCGTGAGGGCGATCATTATCCCCAGGCCCACTACCAACATCCAATACCAGTTTCGTTTTGTGTGCATAACCTCCTCCTGTTCTGATTTTAGATTTCCGATT
>JBJYXQ010000259.1:0-3148 GCA_046260035.1 Anaerolineae bacterium | reverse complement strand
CCTAGTTTTCGATATTCCATAAATTCCTCCCTGAAACTGTGAGAGACCCTAAGGGTTTCTGAAACCCTTAGGGTCTAGTCTACTCCAACACCAATGAAGATATCAAGTCACTTTCGTCTTTATACTGATGTGCTTCTACAAAACCTTTCATCCCGCCAAATAACTCCAACACTATATCCCGCGCTATGCGCGTAGGCTGTTGAGAAACGAAAGCGCGGTATGAAGTGTGAGGCCATTTGCGGAAATCCTCAACAAATCCATGCTTTTGCGGGTTGCGGTGTATGTAAGTGATCAACCGCAGAAAGTGACCTTCGTTGGCAACTTCAATGCGATGGAAGGGATGTTCAAAAAGGCTGCCTGAACGTTGGTATGCTTTGTTGATGGCTTTTGTATAAGCGTTGAAAAGGTTGCTGAATTGTTGACTGGGAGACGCGAAGACCCTAAGGTTTTCTGAAACCCTTAGGGTCTCTTCGATCTCCTCAGGCGTCTTGATACGTACCAGTACGTGGAAATGATTTTTCAAGAGACAGTACGCATACGTCTCAGCAATAGGATGGATGTGTTTTGCGTACAGATTGAGAAAATGCTGGTAGTTGCGTGCTTCAAGAAACAGATCCTCTCCGTTGTTACCACGATTATAGATGTGATAGAATTGACCGTGCATCAGTGAAGTGGGTTCTGCCATTTTTCCCCTTGCCGAGAGACCCTAAGGGTTTTCAAAACCCTTAGGGTCTTGTGTTACCCGATACATCTCCAGAATATTCTCCAGCGGCGTCCCCGCCTGGATTTGATGCGTTGGCCCCAGAATCAAGCCGCCGTCCTTGAAAAGGTCCAGCCGCAGTTCGACCTCACGGCGTACATCATCCACCGTCCCGAAGGGCAGCGTGGATTGCACGCACATGCTCCCGGCGAAGGCGAGGTCGCGCCCGTACTCGGCGTGCAGTTCGCGGATGTCCATCCCGGCGGCGGAGACCTGTACCACGTCGAGCACGTCCAGCCCCATCTCGATGAAGCGCGGGATGAGCTGCCGCACACTGCCGCAGCAATGCATCATCGTGCGCGCACCGTAGCGGTGCGCCAGTGCAAACATCGCCTCGAACTTGGGGGCAAACAGTGCCTCAAACGTCCGCGGGCTGATGAGCAGTCCGCGTTGGCAGCCGAAGTCCTCACCCACGTGGACGATATCGATCAGCCCGTCAGCCGCTTGCAAGGTGCGCTCGGTCATTTCATAAAAGAAAGTGAAGCGCTGATCCATCAGTGCCAGGAAGACCGGGTTGCTCTCGGCGATGTCGAACAGCACCTTCTCCACGCCGCGACAGCGCGCAATCCCATTCATAAAATCGAGCGTGCCCGCACCACCGCAGACGACGGCGTACTCGTGCCACCGCTCACACTGCGCCTTGACCGTGCTGTAGTCGAAGTCATCCGCGGTGGGCATACGGAAGTCCGTCAACTGCGCCACGTCTTCCACGTCCGCGAAGGGCAGGTAGACCGCTTCGGGGTAGGTTCCGTGTCCAAAGCTGATGTTAGCGTAGCGCTCGCCCCACCAGCCCTCCCAACTGCCGTCGGGGAACGTGCGCAGTTCCGGCCCACTCCACGGCGGCCCAACCGTGCGGAAGTCATCGCCGATGGCCTCTGCCAGCGCCAGATGGTCGCTCACGCCGAAGTGCGCCATCAGCAGCGCGTCCACCTCCGGCGTCCCGTGGTGTTTCACCGGGATGCGGTCGTAGCCGTGGCGGTCCAGAGCGCTCAAGACACGTTGTTTGTGGTTCATCGCTACCTCGGTTATGGGTTTAGGGTTATGGGTTGTGGGATTGATAGACCCATAACCCACAACCCAGAACTCAGAATTGCTATGAGAGAAACTTCGCTACCAGTTCCTTCACTTCATCTTCCCCAATCGGCACAAGTTTGCCGATGGCGAGCGTGTCGATGACGGCGCGGGCGCTGAAATCCGCCACCTCAAGCCGGTCGAAGGCCTGCGTCAACGTGGCCCCGGTCGTCAGGATGGCGTCGTTCTGCAGCAACAGCACGGGCACCTCGGCGCTCAGGCGCTTGGCGATCTTCTTGCCGCTGCCCAACTGCTCGCCGTACGGGACAAAGGGGATGTCGCGCAGGACGATGTAGCTCTCCGGGATAGTACGTGTGTCGAATGACTGCCCGGTGATGCTGTACGCTGTCGCGCCGGGTGATTGCGCCGTGATGACCGCGCCGATGGCGGGGTGCGTCTCGTAGATCGTCTGGTGCAGGCGCGTCGCGCGGCTGGGTTTCTTGCGGCGCTCGCGCTGCCCGTCGCGCACCAGCACGACGTCGTCGATGTCGAGGTAGAGCCGGTCGACCCCCGTTGGGGTGATGAGGAAGCTGTTCTCGTCCACACGGGCCGACACGGTGCCGCCGGTACTCGTCATCAGGTGGTGATCGTAGGCTCGATGGACGACGTTTACGATCTTCCGGCGCAGTTCGCGCTCGACGCTGGTGTGATAGACCGGCTTGAATGTGGACAGCCGCTTGCCGCGCTTGCGCGACATTTCGATCTCTTCCTCGGTCAGCGAGCGCACCTTACCGAGTTTCTGTGCGTGGATAAGTGTGCGCGCGCAGAAGTCCAGCGTTTCGAAGCGCTGGAACGCCGTCAGCAGGCTCTCGGCACCCGTGACGACGCCGTGGTTCTCCAGCAGGACGACGTCGAAGCCTTGCGCGAAGGTGTCGGCGATCACCGTGCCCAGTTCCATGCTGCCCGGCAGCCGGTAGGGCGCGTAGCCGACCTCGCCGCAGACGGCGTGCGCCTGCGGAATGATATGCGTGTTGGGGATTTTACGCGCGATGCTGAACGAAACCAGCGCGGGCGGGTGCGCGTGCACGATGCCGCGAAGGTCCGGGCGTTTTGCGTAAATCGCGCGGTGGAAGGGGTACTCCGACGAGGGCTTGTGCGGCCCGATAATCGTGCCGTCCGGTTTCACGCAGATAATGTCTTGCGGTGTGAGGCCACCCTTATCGATCCCGGCGGGCGTAATCCAGATGTCGCCATTCTCGTCGAGAATCGAGAGGTTGCCGCCGGACGTCGTCGTCATCTCGAAGTCGTAGATGCGCTCCATAATCGTGATCAATTGCTCGCGTGGATGTAAGAGTGAAAATTTCATAATGCCTCCAA
>JBJYXQ010000258.1:2792-4215 GCA_046260035.1 Anaerolineae bacterium | reverse complement strand
TGCGTGGACTTGCTCCGGGGCTTTATGCATACCGTGATGCTGGAATACGCAGCGGCGAATATCGCCGGCATCACGGATGCGGACGCGATTTTCCTATTGCGCACCTTCGGCATTTCCAACTATCTGACCGGGGCCTTATTCATCTTGATCGCCCTGCAAGCGAAACATCTTGCTCCTTACGTGCTGACACTGATCCCGGTGTGTTATGCCTTTGGCATGTGGGTATCGCCTCCCGTGGCGCAGACGGCGCAGTTCAACGGCAAGTATTTTATGTTGGTGTACTTTGCGGTATGTCTGGTGATAGGGGTATGGGGGATTGCGTGGCAAAGAAAACAGCAGCGAATTCCCAAATGACCAGCGGCGTGATGCATTTCCAGACGTAAGTGCGTTCCCCCTGAAAACCCTATTTTGTGAGCCGTCCCTCAGAGCGCTCCCCTTGCAATTTATAAGCTTAGTTATATAATTAGCCGGTTTGATATTTAAGTTTGATTAACTATTAGGATATGTCTATGCCAGATATGACCGAAGAATTGACCCAAGCGTTACAAGACTGGATCGAAGTGTTCATGCGCCGCTCGATGCACAACATGCTTCTCTTCGCCAAAGAGCAGAATCTTTCGATGTCCCAAATCGGCGCGCTGATGAACATCCGCCGGCACAGAGGGTGCAACGTCTCCGACATCGGCGACGAATTGGGCATTACCAGCGCCGCGGCCAGCCAGATGTTGGAACGACTGGTGCAGCAAGAGTTGATCGAGCGCACGGAAGATCCCAACGATCGCCGCGCCAAGCAAATTGCGCTGACCGACAAGGGCTATCAGCTTCTCCACGAGAGTTTCCGCGCTCGCTACGCCTGGCTCGGCGAACTAGCAGGCAGCTTCACCCCCGACGAACAAGCGCTGATCCAGACCGCTTTGCATCTCCTGCTGGGGAAAATGCAGCAGGTTGATGTCCAGGTAGACAGTAGACAATAAACGGTAGACGAGAAAGAGGGGAAGAGGAGGAAACTCGCTGATTCTCAATTCGTCATTCGTAATTCGCTATTCTAAAAAGGAGTACCTTTTCTATGTTAAGACTGACTCGATATTTAAAACCTTATGCACTGATGATCGTGCTGGCCGTAGTGCTGTTGTTCATACAGGCCAACGCCAACCTGGCACTGCCGGATTATCTCTCGAAAATCGTCGACACCGGCATCCAGCAGGGGGGTGTGGAGGATGTACTGCCCGTGGCCGTACGCCAAAGCACAATGGGACATCTGACGCTTTTCCTGAGCGACGCCGACAAGACGACGCTGCTGGAACATTACACACTGGTGACACAAGACTCGCCAGACTACATCGATTTGGTTGACCAGTACCCCACCCTGGTAGATACACCAATCTACGTCGCGGGCGACATCGACAAGGCAACCGTCGAACAA
>JBJYXQ010000258.1:0-2692 GCA_046260035.1 Anaerolineae bacterium | reverse complement strand
GAAGCCCTCGGGATGGACACCGGCAAAACGCAAACCAACTACATCCTGCGCGTCGGTGGGCAGATGCTGTTGCTGACGCTACTCGCGGCAGTGTGTACTGTCGCGGTGGGCTTCCTGGCAGCACGCACGTCTGGCGGACTCGCCCGCGACCTGCGCAAAGGTGTCTTTGAGAAAGTCGAACGTTTTTCCAGCACAGAATTTGATACTTTCTCCACCGCTTCGTTGATCACCCGCACCACCAACGACATCACCCAAGTGCAGATGGTGACAATGATGATGATGCGCATGGTCATCTACGCGCCCATCATGGGTGTCGGCGGAATCATCCGTGCGATGGGCAAAGGGTCTTCGATGTGGTGGCTGATCGCCGTAGCCGTGGCCGCCCTCATCAGCCTCATCGGCGTGGTTTTCTCGATTGCACTGCCCAAGTTCAAAAGCATCCAGAAGCTGGTGGACCGCCTCAACCTGGTCGCGCGTGAAAATTTGTCCGGCATGATGGTGATCCGCGCCTTCAACATGCAGGCATTTGAGGAAAACCGCTTCGACAAAGCCAACCAGAATTTGACCTCCGTGAGCCTCTTCATCAACCGCGTGATGGTGGTGATGATGCCGCTGATGATGTTCATCATGAGCAGTCTCATGTTAGCCATCATCTGGGTAGGTGCGCACCAGGTGGCAGAGGCGACAATGCAGGTGGGCGATATGATGGCGTTCATGCAATACGCGATGCAGATCGTGATGTCGTTCCTGATGATGTCGATGATGTTCATTATGCTGCCACGCGCCGCCGTGTCTGCTGACCGCATCGCCGACGTGTTGGAGACCGAGCCGGTCATCCACGACCCCGAAGCGCCGCAGCCGTTCGACAAGCCGGTCCGAGGCGTCGTGGAATTCCGCGACGTGGGATTCCGCTATCCCGGTGCAGACGAAAACGTGCTGTGCGGCATCAAATTCACCGCGCAACCGGGGCAGACCACAGCCATCATCGGCTCGACCGGGTCGGGCAAATCCACCGTCGTCAACCTCATCCCGCGCTTCTACGATGTGACTGAGGGCGCAATCCTGGTAGATGGCGTCGACATCCGCGCGGTGTCGCAGCACAATCTGCGCGATCAGATCGGCTACATCCCGCAGCAGGGGACGCTGTTCTCAGGCACCATCGAGAGCAACCTGCGCTATGCCGACGAGGATGCCAGCGAGGAAACATTGCGCTGGGCAGCGGATATCGCCCAGGCCAGTGAATTCATCGACGCCAAACCAGAAGGGATGGCTTCCGAGATCGCCCAAGGCGGCGGCAACGTCTCCGGTGGGCAGAAGCAGCGGTTGGCCATTGCCCGCGCGCTAGTAAAGAAACCACCCATCTACATCTTCGACGACAGTTTCTCCGCGCTGGACTTCAAAACCGACGCCACGCTGCGCCGCGCACTCAAACAGCACACCGGCGACAGCACAATCCTGATCGTGACGCAGCGCGTCGCCACCGTCAAGAGCGCTGAGCAGATCATCGTCCTCGAAGAGGGGGAGATGGTGGGCAAGGGCACGCACCGCGAACTGATGGAAACGTGTGAAACGTACAGAGAAATTGCGCTCTCGCAATTGAGCATGGAGGAACTCGTATGATGCGCCATTCAGAAAGGACAACGCAGCAATCCGGACAACCACAACGTGAAGCAACGGACCGCGGTCCGGCAGGCCGCCCCGGACGCGGGTCTTTCGGAGGAGGGCACGGGCCACGCCCCGGCAGCGGTCGTGGTCCAATAGGAATGATGCAAGGCGAGAAAGCCCGCGACTTCAAGGGAACGATGCGCAAACTCATCGCCTATCTGGGCCAATACAAAATCGCCCTCATCGCAGTGGCGATCGTAGCGGCGCTTTCGACGGCATCGAACATCGTCGGTCCCAAAATCCTCGGCCAGGCCACCACCAAGCTCTTCGAGGGCGTGATGGCGCAGCTTTCAGGCACCGGCGAGGTTGACTTCGATGCCATCGGACGCATTTTGCTGACCGTGCTCGGACTCTATCTGGCGTCGACACTGTTCAGCTACATCCAAGGCTGGGTGATGGCGAACGTCTCCACCAACATCGCCTACCGCTTTCGCAAGGACATCGCCGAGAAAATCAATCGGATGCCACTCAAATACTTCGATACGACCACACACGGCGAAGTGCTCTCGCGCATCACCAACGACGTGGACACAGTCAACCAGACGCTCAGCCAGAGCCTTACGCAGATCATCACCTCAACCTTCACCGTCGTCGGCGTACTCATCATGATGCTCTCTATCAGTTGGGTGATGACGCTGGTGGCGCTACTGATGATTCCGTTATCCTTGGTCATCGTGAGGCTGGTGATCGGGCGCTCACAAGTCTACTTCAAGCAGCAGCAGGACTACCTGGGCCACGTCAATGGCCACGTCGAAGAGATGTACGGCGGGCACGTGGTGATGAAAGCGTTCAACGGCGAGGCCAAGAGCATCGAAATCTTCGATGATTACAACGGCACCCTCTACGACGCAGCCTGGAAATCACAGTTCCTTTCGGGGCTGATGATGCCGCTGATGATGTTCGTCGGTAACCTGGGCTACGTCGCCGTCGCCATCGTCGGTGGATGGCTGGCCGCGCGCAACGCCATCACCGTCGGCGACATCCAGGCGTTCATCCAGTACGTCCGCTCGTTCACACAGCCCATCAC
>JBJYXQ010000257.1:8545-19470 GCA_046260035.1 Anaerolineae bacterium | reverse complement strand
AATCCCGCCAGCACCACCCACAGACCGCCGGTGCGCACGGCGTGGCCCGAGGGAAACGAGTGCTGGTCGATCTTCAGGTAGAACAGGCCCTGTTCTCCTTCCGGGCGAGGACGTTGGATGAAGAACTTGAGCACGGTGCTGACCACCCACGTAATCGCCGTGATGAGGAGGATACGCTCCCCGGCCCTGGCCCAGTTCCCGATGCCGAAGCGCCAGAGCAAGACACCCAGGAAGACCCACACCAGGCTGTCGCCGGAATGCGCGATGCCCGTCGCCAGCGCGCGGACGAACGGGCCGCGAATCAGTGTCATGGCGCGCGCGGTGAGGGCCTGGTCGCGTTCGAGCCAGATTTGCCGGTGGCCGTTCACTGGGCTAATTCCCGGCGGCAGATTTCCAACTGGAACGGTTTATCGGCATCCATGCCCATTTCGGCATCCTCCACGGGCAACGCGCGCACGTTCAAGCCGAATTTCTCAAGGGCAAGCTGTTCCAATTCCGCCAGACTCAAGCGGCGCGCCATCAGTTTGACGAAAAAAATCGGGCCGAGACGCGCGGCCTGTTTGAGCGCGTTTTTGCGGCTGTCGAGCAGATCGTCCCACAACTCCCGGTGCTTGTGGCCGATATGCGGCGCAACGACGTGAATATCCCCGGCGGCGAAGTCCCCATCGCTGAAGTGGACGTAACTGCGCCGCGAATCGGGGAAACGCCGCTCCATTTTCTCCCGCGACACAATGGTGTGATAGATATCCACCGTGGGATCCGCACATTGTACGAGCAGATGCTCCACCATCGCGCTGGTCAGCAACGGGATATCAGAGCTGCTGATCAGGACCTGACGCGTCTCCGGGTTGCGTTCCAACACCCAATCGATGCCGCCGAGGATGTTTTTCAGCATCGAACCCTGGTCGGGCAAATAGTGGGCGATTTTTGGAGATGCCAGGGCTGCTGCATCCACCGGCCCCACCACCACAATGTCACGCACACTCGGCGCATCATCGAGCGCGTCCAGCACCCATTGGACCATCGGCTTACCGGCCATGTCGAGCAAGGCCTTCGGTTGTCCCTGGGTATATTCGTAAAGCAGATCCTCTTCTTGTGGCACACCGCCGGCCATCAGGATACAATCAATCACAAGGACCTCCTAACAACTCCAAGATATTGTCACGCGTTAACAGCGATAGATCGGTTTCCCTTTCCACAAAAGGCCGTACATCGGCCAAAATGTGTTCCCACGCGAGTTCTGACAAGTGTTCTTTGATCGTCTTCCGCCATGTATCCGGCGTTAACCTGACCCCAGACCATCCCGTTTGTTCAAGAGCATTGTTCAGCAAAATCAGGTTCGGCTTGGGCCAGTCTGGATCACTGAGATACCAGAAAAGATCATAAACGTCCCGGCCTTTGACATAGGGACGTTGCAACAAGGCGTGAATTTTGCCAGCCAGCAACGAGGGTCGATCGTGATGCTGAAGATGCAATGGGACATAGCGCCGCAAAACTGTTGTGGCTAATCCTGCTCCCTGTGGTGGACAAGTATCTACTTCGATTTTGACCGCCAGGACTTGATTCGCGTGTGGAGATAATCCCAATTCATAAAGCAAGCCCGCAAAGCGAATAAATGCGCTATGAACAGTCTTCTGATCGCTGACTTTGATTTGAACAGCATACCCTTCAGCCACAAACTCCGCTTGAATAGCTCGCAGATAAGCGCGAAAATCATACAAGGACGGGAAATGCTCCAGGGCAAAGTCCAGATCCTCGGAATAGCGTGGAATTGCGTACAAGAAACGGAGCGCCGTGCCCCCATGAAACGCCAGCGGCACCATCGCGCCGGATCGTTGTAACGTTCCCAAAATCCTGGCCTGCAAGTATTCGCGGACCTGATTCTGCGCTTGCGTGAGCGACGAGGCATTTCGAACCAGATCGGTAAGCAGTGGTTTCATAATGTCTCGTATGCCTCGCTTTCGGCAAGCGCAAGTTCCTTGATATGTCGCGCCGCTCTGACCAATTTAGGACTTTGTACTCGCTCCGCCTGCCGGTGCAAAATATCCATATCCAATTGCTCCAGGTTTTGCAAGCGTAATTCACGTAGATACTCCGGTGCATCGCCACCCGGTTGCAAATACACCAAGTCCAGCAGTGCCTTTTCTGGTCCGGCGACCATTGCGGTTTGCCCCATAGCAAAAGCTTCACTGCGGTATCCGTAAAAAAGTTCCTGCTTGATGTGCCGGTATTCAAAACGCCCAAGCGGCGTTTCCCAACATCCGGTACGCGATGTTGTCACACTGGTCACGCTAGGGACGTACTCTGGAATAAGGCCATAGTAAGCCAGGGCGGATTGACAACTGACGTAAGTGCCACGTGCAAGATGATTGGCGAGTACAAACGGGTGGGGCTTAGATTGTTGATAGGGTGGCGCTAACGCATACACGCCACGCCGCAACTGGTAAAGTTTCCCCGCCTTTGTCCACAACGAAAGTTGTTTGCGCACCCCGTCGGGATCAACGTTTCCAGCAAGTAGAAGCCCCGTATCAAATACTGGCTCAGAGCCAACAATGTGCAGCAACTCCTCGAATTTCATACGCTTAATTTACCATAAAAGGTAAATTATTGCAACATATTTACCATCTATGTACAGAAACGGCTATAACACTTCCACTGGATCAATATCTACCAGCCATCCGGCAGGAATGTCAATCGGGCGCAGGAAATCCGCCGGAGAGACGCTGCGCAGCAGGATCTGCCAGCGGTAGCGTCCCCGCACACGGGCGAAGAAGGCCGGCGCCGGCCCGATCAAATCGGAGACAGGCAACCCGGCGACGCGGAGCGCATCCCGCAGCACGGCGGCAAAATCCTCTGCGGCTTTTTGCGCCTTCTCGCGGTTCGTGTGGGCGTAGACCAGCCGCGCCAGACGGATTGATGGCGGGTAATCGGCCTGCTCGCGGAACGCCAGCTCGCGCTCCGCGAAGCCGGTATAGTCGTGGACTGCAGCCCGCTGGACGGCGTAATGCGCAGGCTGGTACGTCTGCAAAACCACCCGCCCACCCAGCAGTCCCCGTCCCGAGCGCCCGGCGACTTGCGCCAGCAGTTGGAACGCGCGCTCGGCAGCGCGGAAATCCGGCAGATTGAGCGCCGTATCGGCAGAAATAATGCCCACCACCGTCACTTTGGGGATGTCCAGCCCGCGCGCCACCATCTGCGTGCCCACCAGGATGTCGGCCTCGCCCCGGGAAAAGCGCCCCATAATGGCCGTGTGGATGGCGTGCGAGCGAGCTACGTCCTGATCCCATCGCACGAGACGCGCCGTAGGCCACCGCTCCGCCACCCGCGATTCCAACCCTTCCGTGCCCAGGCCAAATGCGCGCACCCGCGATGAACCGCACGCCGGACATTGCCGCGGCATACGCTTCTGCCGCCCACAGCGATGGCAGATCAAACTGCCGATGCCTTGGTGATAGGTGAAGGGGATGTCGCAGCGCGGGCACTCCGCCACCCACCCGCAATCGCGGCAGAAAACGTAGGTCGCCGTGCCGCGTCGGTTGAGGAAGAGGATCACTTGCTCGCGGCGACTCAAAGCCACGTCCATCGCTTCTTGCAACGCCACACTGAAGATCGAGCGATTCCCGGCCTTGAGTTCGGCCCGCATATCGACAATCTGCACCGGCGGCAAAGCGATAGTGTAGGCCTTCTGTGACATCCCACCCAAGGGCTGGTAACGGCTACCGGAGAGATGCAAGTACTGTTCCCAGGCGCGGAGGCGCTGTTGGTGCGCCATCACCCGCTGCGGCATTTCCAAGAGCCGGTATCGGCCGGCTTGGGCGCGAGCGTAGGCTTCCAGCGAGGGCGTGGCGCTGCCCATAATGAGCAGCGCGCCACGCCGCCGCGCCAATTCTTCGGCCACATCGCGTGTGTGGAAGTATGGCGCACGGCTCTGCTTGTAACTCGTGTCCTCCTCCTCATCCATCACGATGAGGCCCAGGTTGGGGAACGGCGCGAACAAAGCCGAACGTGCGCCGACTACCACGGTAACGGCGCCGCTGCGCACGCGCCGCCACGTATCGAAGCGCTCGCCATCGCTCATCGCGCTGTGCCACAGCCCCACCTGTCCCGGAAAGCGTACGGCGAAGCGGTGGACGGTCTGCGGCGTCAGGCTGATTTCGGGGACGAGGATCAACGCCTGCCGGCCTCGCGCCAACACCTGCGCTACCGCCCGCATATACAGTTCCGTCTTGCCGGAACCGGTCACACCTAAAAGTAGAATAGGAGCCGCCAGATCTGGCGCTGCGTCAGTCTCCTGCAGCAGCGGTTCGATGGCCTCCCAGGCTGCTTGCTGTTTGGGAATGAGGACGGGGGGCCGGTCGGGCGTGAAAATCATCTCCGCCAGAGGATCGCGCAACACTTCCTCGTGGCTGAAGGCGATCAAACCACGTCCAACCAGCATTTTGAGATGATAGTATTTCGCCCCCGTTTCAGCGTAGACCACATCGACCTCCACGGGTTGCGCTTCGCCTTCGAGGAAGTCCAGGATGCGCCGGTACAACGTCAGATCGCGCAACCCGTCCAGGCCCGTCTCCCATTGCGCGCGCGGTACAACCAGCCGGGCAAGCCGGTTGACTTTCGGCTGCACGATGTTGAGCCGCAGCAGGCGTTCTACTTCGATCAAATCACGTTTCTGCAAATAGCGCCGCGTCCGGCGTACGTCCACGCCCTTGAGCGCTCGTTTGACCTGCGCGCTCGTCAACGCACCGCGTTGTATGAGCGTTTGCAACAGTTGGGCGGCGGGCTCGGGGAGATCGGAGGGTACGGCAGCCACCTGGGCGGAGAGGCGCAGGTAGACGGTCGCGCGCAGGCCCGGTGGCAGCATCGTCTTCACGCACTGGTGGAGTGGCGCCAACGTCTCATGCGATATCCACTGTGCCAGATCCAGCATATCCACATCGAGCACTGGATCTGGATAGAGGATACTCTGAATAGGTCGCGTTTTGGGAACAGCGGGTGTGTCGATGAGCGTCATCACGATGCCCGGCAGCACCATCTCGCGGAGGGGGACGAGGACCAACATACCCGGTTGCACCGTAGCAGCGATTTTCGCTGGAATGCTATAATCGAACACAGGCGCGGTTTTGGTTCTAAAAGGGAGAAACACCACCACGCGCGCGTACATCGCTGGCACGGTCAGTCTGTCTCGTCTGGTTTAGCGCCGGTGTCGTCCGGTGTCTGCACCGGCAATGTCCGCCCCAGCCGCGTCGGCTCCGGCGCGGCTGGCAAGGTGAAGAAGAAGGTGCTACCCTGTCCAACCACACTTTCGACGCCAACTTCTCCGCCGAGCCTCTCCGCGATCCGCCGCACGATAGACAGTCCCAACCCATAACCCCTGGCGCGCACTTGGCTGAGCCGGGTAAAAGGCGTAAAGAGACGCGCTTGCTCTTCCGGGGTGAGACCTGGGCCATTATCACGCACCCAGAAGCTGATTTTGGATTTTGGATTTTGGATTTTGGAAACCACTGGGAGCGTTTCTGAATCCAAAACCGTATAGCCGAGTTCGATGCGGGGAGGATCGCCGCCGTACTTGATCGCGTTGCTGATGTAGTTTGTCCATATTTCTTCGACCCATGGGGCGTAGCCCAGGGCGACCGGCCAAACTTCAGAGAGGACGATTTCGATCTTCTTCTCGGCGATTTCATGGAAGAGACGCTGCTGCGCCTCGGCGACAACCGCGGTCATATCGAGTGGCCCAACATTGACAACTTCAGCCTCGCGCACGCTCGACAACAACAACAGCTCATCAACGATATTGGTGATCTTCCGCCCATTGCGCGCGATAACACCGAAATAATAGGTCAGCTTCTCCTCAGAAAATTGCGCAGCATGCCTTTCCAAAAGTTCACCAAAACCGATGATCGCCGCCAAAGGCGATTTGATGTCATGAGCGACGGTATGAGCATACGCGTTCAACTCTTCATTGCGATTTTCGAGTTCAAGCGTACGCTGACGCAAAACTTCCTCGACATGCATACGGTCAGACACTTCCGCCTGCAATTGACGGTTACGCTCGGCCAGTTCTTCAGTACGCTCTGTTACCAGTCCTTCCAGGCGTTGGTTAAGCTGTTCAAGATCTCGGGTGCTCTGTTCGATCAGGCGCTCGACCAGCTTGGCTGGCAATGCTACGGCGTAAGCCAGAACCACCGGCACAATCATTTTGGTAGGTATCCCATAGAACACTCCCAGAATGACAAAAACAGCCGCAGTTGCCGTCGCATACTGTATTGCGGGCTTAAATCCCAGAATCATACCCAGCGAAAAAATACCCACAATGAACATCGAGGTGACGTTCGTAAACCCACCCTTCTTGACATTGTCATTTAACAGCAGAACGGATGAAATGAAAGCGACCCAGGCAAAAAACAGCATCGCGCCGGATAATGAACGCTTGAGTTGCATGAGGGCTATGAGTGCGGCTACGCCAATGATAGCCGTGGCAACCACATAAAGCATGACCGGCACACGTGAATGAGCGAAGGCCTGCTGAAGGTGAAGCCCTATGGAGAGTATGGAAAATCCCACATAACTCCATAGGAGCCAACGGGCCACTTCATGCCGGGCGCGTTCTCCGGGCAACAGATTTACGTCCATAGTACCTTACGTTTCCCAGTATTCTGTCACTTGCGGCACGACGCCGGCTTGCCGTTCCTCATCGTAAACGATCCACCACTGTTCGATCACTTGGCGCAATTTCACGCTTTCAAAAGCACTCCGGAAAGTAGCCTTCTCCTGTTCCGTGAGATCACCATAAGGACACATCGAAAAAAGATCCTCTAGGCCGCGTTCCTCTACCTCTGCGATAAAGCTCCGTGAAAGTAGCGCCTGCCCCGCAAGCCACAATATATCTTGATGTTCTTTCAGCACTAAATTCCTCCTTAAAGTGCATAGCGCGCATCTCAAATTGAGAGTAATATTCTGCCAGTTTATCACGATTTCGATGATTTACCACACACGCGGCGGCAAATCGAATCATGAAGTATAGTCGCCAAGCAAACGCACAATGGGCCTATTCATAGACCTCAATCGTAATGACATCGCTTGGAATTTCCATCTCATCAAAGGTGAAACCTATAGCATAAAATGTGTGTGTGCCCGGTTCCAATCGCCAGAGATGCGTATAGGGTAGTGACGCGAAATGTGCTAGAGGCAGATCATCGACATACAATTTAATATGTTCAAATAACACATTGGCCGCAACAGAAATATGTATTTTCTGTGTTTCACGGGACTGTGCAGGATCAATGTGATAGACCGCCCCGGCATCCGGGCTGGTAATGCGCAGTAGAGGCGTAGGGGATAAGTAGGCTGAAGGCGGCTGGGGGAGATGGTGCTCTTGCGCCCACGACTGGGCCTCGGGAGGGAGAACAGTGTAGACAACGCCGTCGATGCGTTGGTGCATCGTGCAAACTGTTGTGGGCTCGGTCCCGGCGATGAACGTCTCGATAATGCGATGTGGGCAATCCGGTCCAGGCAACTCCCCAGACAGCGCACAAACCTCCACCTCGACCAGCCCATCGGGGCGCGTGAACGTCTGAACCGGCCGACCTTTGAGCGCCACCTCCATCACGTCATGCCAGATGGGCGCCGCACCGGTGACGCCGGTGACCTCCTTCATCGTTTCATTGTCCGCATTGCCCACCCAGACGCCGACCACCAACTCCGGTGTGTAGCCCACGGTCCAGTTATCGCGGAAGTCGGTGGTGGTCCCGGTCTTGACGGCAGCCGGGTGGCTCAGGTTAAGCACACTGTCCTCGCCGAAAGTGGGGATGCGCGCCAGATCATCACTCAGAATGTCGGTGATGAGGTAGGCCACACGGGCATCGAGAACCCTCGATGCGGGGGCGAGGTCACCCAAGCTATCGGTTTCCACCAAAAGTACTGCGCCCTCCGCGTCTTCGACACGTTGGATGACGCGCGGCTGTACGGCATAGCCGCCATTGGCGAATGCAGCATACGCAGCGGTCAGTTCCAGCAGCCGCACCTCGCCACCGCCCAATCCCATCGCCAATCCGATCCTATCAGGATCATCGAAGGTAGTAATCCCTAGCCGGCGCGCCATCCCGGTCAATGCTTCAACACCGATGGCGTCGAGTACCTTGACAGCGATGAGATTATATGACGATGCCAGCGCCTCGCGCAGCCGAACCGGTCCGCGGAAAATCAGGTCGTAGTTCAGGGGAACGTAAGGCGTGCCCTCGCGTGTCACGAAAGAAGTACGCACATCCAACAGCATCGTCGCGGGCGTGAAGTCACCCTGTCCTTGGGCGGCGCGCTCGAAAGCGGCGGCGTACGTCAGCGGCTTGATGGATGAACCGGGCTGGCGCAACGCCATTGCTCCATTCACCGCGCCGGCAATGCGCGGCGAGAAGTAATCCGGGCTACCCACCATCGCCACGATCTCACCTGTCTGCGGATCGAGGGCAACCAAAGCGGCATTGCGCACATTCCGCCCGCCAGGTGGGCATTCCGGATCGTAGTGACATACCGCAAGCAGCGCTAAATGCTGGCGGATGATATCGCGAGCGCTATCGGTTAGTGCCAGATCCAGCGTGGTGTAGACGTTCAACCCACCCGCCTGCACCCTTGCCAGTCCCAACTCGCGTTCTAGCTGGTTGCGCACGAACATCACAAAATGCGGCGCGCGGATGGGAAACGGCGCGGCAGCGAAATCGAGGGCTTCAGTCTTAGCCAATTGCGCATCCTGCGCCATCACGTAACCTTGCTTCACCATCAAATCCAGCACCACGCCCTGGCGCGCTTTGACCACGTCGAGCGCTTCGAGCGGATTGTAGAAGCCGGGAGCCTGTGGCAAACCGGCGAGGAGCGCGCACTCGGCCAGATCCAGGTCCCGCGCGGACTTAGCAAAGTAGGCTTGCGCCGCCGCCTCGACGCCGTAGGCCATATTGCCATAGTACGTCTCGTTGAGGTAAAGCGTGAGGATTTCATCTTTCGAGTAGCGCCGGGTGATGCGGATGGCCAGGATCAGTTCGCGTAACTTGCGGTACAGTGTCCGCTCGACGCGCTCATCGGCGCTGAACATCACCGTGCGCACCAACTGCTGCGTGATCGTGCTCCCGCCCGCCTCCCCGCCCTGCACGTTGATCCACACTGCACGAAGGATGCCCTGCAAATCCATGCCAGGATTGCTGTAAAACGTAGCGTCCTCTGTGGCGATGGTGGCCTGGATCAAGTATGATGGAATATCATCAAGGATCACAGGGGTATGGCTGCCGGTGTACGGCGGCGGCATCTCGAAGAGCAATTGGCCGTGACGGTCGTAGATTTTGCTGCTTGGTGCACTAGTGTAGGCGCTCAGATCATCCGGCGCAGGGAGCCCGGCGCAAAGCCACAGGTATAGCCCTGCGCCACCGAAGAAGACCAGCGCGCACAAAATCGCAAAAATGCGCACCGTGCGGGTCTTTAACAAACGGTTCGCAATTCCCTCCAAACGAAGCGCAAAATGCACATCAGGTCTGAGACCAGGTCCGCCGTCGTCAGGCAATGACTTGATCTACAATTGCCGCGCCACTATCGACGGTCGCTCCGCGCAGCACCACCACGTCGTGCAGGGTCACATCGTCACCAATATGGCAGTCACGTTCGATGTAGACGTTCGGCCCGATGACACAGTGCGTGCCAATCAGGGTGCCTTGTTCGATGTACAACGGCGTGATCAACTGCGTGTCCGGACCAACGGTGTGCGGTTCCAATTGCGGGCGACCATCGCCGTGCATCAGATATTCGCGGTTGAGTGCCAGGAGGTCGGCAGCATTGGTCAACGTCAGTCGGCGTTCAACCATCACCCCTCCCACGCGCCCGTCACCGTCGATGAGCATCTGGATGGCGTCCTGCAACTCGTATTCACCGCGCGGTGAGGGTGTAACTTCGGACAGATATGCGAGAATACGAGGAGAAAAGACATAGAGCGGCAGGCTGGAGATATTCGAGGGCGCTTCTTCCGGCGTTGGCTTCTCGACAATGCGCGTGATCCAGGGACCATCCATAGCCACAATGCCCGTGCTGCTGATGCGCTCGCGTTTCACCAGCATCAGCGTCAAGACAGCATTAGGCTGAGGCGAGGTTTGCCAAAAAGTCATCAAACGGCCCACATCGCCGGCTGTTACCAGATTGTCGCAGGCGGAGAGGACAAAATCCTCCTTGATAAGCGGCGCGGCACATTGTAGCGCTTTCGCCATCCCCAGGCGCTCCGTCTGGTACACAAAACGCACCTCGGCGGGAAACGCCGCTTCCCGCAGAAAATAGTGGGTGATGTCACGATCTTCAGGGCTGACGACAAGGACAAAATCGTCCACGCCGTTGGCAAGCAGCAATTCCATCACCCGCTCGACGATGGGCTTCCCCAAGATAGGGAGCATCGCCTTGGAACGGCTTAACGTGATCGGATGAAGACGCGACCCTTTACCGGCCGCCAGAATGACGCCTTGCATATGATGATCTTCCTCGTGGAGACAACGCTGCGCAAACTGGGCTCAGTTTGCGCGCTAACTACTCGCGCGGTGAATGTAAATGATGTTCCCCTTGGGGAGCAACAATTCCAGGCCGGTTTCCTGGCGGATAAGGATATCGTACACATCCACGCCGATAAGCGTCCCTTTGAAACTTTTTCCGTTACTCACCGCCACCTGGACGGGATGATTCTCCAATTCGGCATAGAATTCTGCCGAACGTTTCCCCCACACTTGTGCAACTTTTGTTTTTTCCATCGTCTATCCCTCCCTTCATTAGTCAACAACTTAACGGATACAAGAAATGGAATTTCATTGCGTGGGCAGTCTTTGACCGTGCCCTCATTGTACCATGTTCTGCTGGTTTAGCACTTGCTTTTGCTTGACTTTGACCTAGCCTGTGGTAACGTTTCCGCCGAC
>JBJYXQ010000257.1:0-8445 GCA_046260035.1 Anaerolineae bacterium | reverse complement strand
GCGCTCGGGTTAGCACTGCGTCCCGATCCATTGACGGCTGCTGCTTTGGAGAAGGTACAACAACTCATCCAGCCCGGCTTGCAGCGCCCCAGCCGGCGCCAGATCACCGATCCCACGCGTTTTAGCGGCGCAGCGCGGGCTGTCAAAAAGCAACAGGCGCAAAAGCGCAAACCAATCAGAGGCTAGCTTGAAAACAAGCTAGCCTGCTTTTCTACCTTGTGGACTATGCTATAATGAAATAGAAGTTGCCCGTTTTGTTGCTCGTAGGGCATATGTTAAATGGTTAGGCCTAACCGGTCATGGTTTTCCTCATCGGATGCAACACAAGGAGTCAATATGCCAAACCAAGAGGTCATCGAGCTGCGGAGTCGGATCATCGGAGCCTTGCTCCATAGCGTGCGCGACCAGGCACGCATGTCGATCCAGGAGTGCGCTGCGGTACTAGGAATCCCTCCTGAAACCCTGGCAGCCTACGAAGAGGGAAGCAAACCGATTTCACTGCCCGAGTTGGAATTGCTGACCCGCTTTCTTGACATCCCTCTGAGCGCTATCCGCACTACCGAGACAGTAGCGGATATCCAGGCAGACAAGAAGTTACCCAATCCCAGAATGTATTTGATGTTACGCCATCGCATCGTAGGAGCGCGGCTACGTCAACTGCGCAGTGAAGCCCACCGCACGCAGCAAGACCTCGCAGAAATGCTGGAATGCCCTTTGGAAACGATCGTGGCGTACGAATTTGGCAAACGTCCAATCTCGGTCGCTGAATTAGAAGTGATTTGCCGAGCGCTCAATGTCCCGCTCAGCGAATTCCTGGATAAAGACAGCGACATCGGCAAGTGGCATTTATTGCAGGATCAATTTGAACTGTTCAAAGAACTATCCCCTGAGATACGCAACTTCGTCCTCAAACCGATCAATGCGAGCTACCTGGAGCTGGCGATGAAGCTCGCAGCGATGCCCGCTGGCGCACTACGCGCCATCGCTGAAGGTATTTTGGAGATCACCTTTTAAGGAGGGAACAATGGCAACGCCAACCGCCGACGAGTTACAAAATGAGGGATTGCGTCTCTTCCAGGAAGGGCTGTATGATGAAGCTGCACAACGTTTTAGCGAAGCACTGGAGCACTTTACCGAAGAGGGACGCGAGATCGAAGCGGGCGAGATGCTCAACAACATCGGCATCATTCGCCGCAAGCAAAGTCGTTGGGATGAAGCCCTGGAATCTCTCGAGGAAGCCCACCGCATCTTTGCCCGCGCAGGCGACAAATCACGTGAAGCGAAAGCCCTTGGCAGTATGGGTGCTATCTACGCAACACTGAAGCGGCAAGATGAAGCTATAGCAGCCCGGAATACAGCAGCCGCTATCTTTGCAGAACTTGGCGACCGGCAAAACCAGGGCGAGATTTTGATGGCCTTAGGGATGTCGCTTTTCAAATCAGGCCGTCGTCAGGAAGGGCTGGCCTCTTACCAAGCTGGCCTGCAGACCGTTACCAATCCCACGGCAAAGCAGAAAATTGCACGGCTATTTATGAATATGCAGGCGCGCATACTTGGTTAAGCTAGATCAATGGGGCTACACTAAGGGGGCGGCTTAGTCGCCCCTTTTGCATACCTGTTTCACGTGAAACAGTAAAGACGACAAAAGTTTCAACCTTATTGCGCTTTAGCTGATTTGGATTACTATTAAGATATTCCGAACCGTTACTAACACATTACCGGGAGGCCACTATGAAAGTGTTCTTGAAACGTGACGTACCAGGGTTAGGAAAAGCCAACGAAGTCAAAAACGTGTCCGATGGCTACGCGCGCAACTACCTAATCCCGAAAGGGTTAGCTGCGCCCGCTACCGAGAGCAACCTCAAAGCCGCCAAAACCTTTGCCGAAACCCAAAAAGCACGCGAAGATCGTATCCGTGAGCACAGCCAACACATCGCCGATCAACTTAAAACCAAAACGTTCAAGTTCAAAGCCAAGGCGGGTGAGACCGGCCGGCTCTACGGCTCCATCACTTCCGCCGACATAGCGACGGAGATCGGACGTGTGCTCAATATGACCTTCGACAAACACTGGCTCGTCCTGGAACGTCCTCTCCGCGATATTGGAACACACGCCATTGACATCAAACTTGATGGCGGCATCCGTGCGGAAGCCCATGTGGTCGTAGAGACGGAGGAGTAATGAGCGACGGCCTGGGCTTGTGGCTACGCCGCACCCGCGAAACACGTCAGATCTCGCTACCTGATGCCGAGAAAGCGCTGCGTATTCGCCGCCGCTACCTCCAGGCACTGGAAATGGGCGACTATACCGCACTACCAGGCGAAATCCAGGCGCGCGGATTCTTACGCAACTACGCCCGCTACCTCAATCTGCCAGTAGAAGAAGCCCTGGCGCGCTACGACGCCGAAATTCAGGGGCGACCGATGCAGCCGCGTGCCCGTACCGGCACGACCGCAGAGCCCAAAACCCAACCAGCCAACCGCCCTTCGGTATTCTCCCCGCCGCCCACCGAGGCCGAGGAGGCCGCTTCACCGCGCGCGAGGATCCCCAGTTTCATCTTCCAACTCCTGCTCGTCGCGCTGTTTTTTTTCATCGTCGTAGCGGTAGGAAGCTTTATCTGGTTGCAAATTGCCAACCGTGATCAGACAACCAACGGCGCATCGACACCCGTCACAGCCCAAGCACAACCCTCCACCGAAGCGACAACACCAGACGCACAAAGTACATCATCCACAGCGATGGATTTTGTCGCCTCAGCCGATGGGTTGGTTTATCTACGATTAGTTGCCAACGAACATGCCTGGATCAGAGTCTCATCCGACGCCAGTATCATCTTCGAAGGCACTGCTGCACCCGGTCAGACGCTCGAAACCTCAGCTGAGGAAATGCTGATTGTCTCTACAGGCAACGGCGGCGCCTTCGAACTCTACATCAACGGTACAGATTGGGGAGCACTCGGCAGTCCAGGCGAAGTTGTGCGCCGTGCCTGGAATCCCGTTGGCGAGGTTCCATTGGAGAATTAATGCCATCACATTCTAGAAAAGACACCAAAAGGGGCGACGAGCGCCCCTTTCGTTTTTATATCGCGTCCCTGGGCTGCCCCAAAAACACGGTCGACTCCAGCAACATGGCCGTTTTGTTGCAACGTGCCGGATACGCTCCCACTCTCGATGCTGAACAAGCCGACATCCTTATCGTGAACACCTGCGGTTTTATTGAAGCGGCGCGCCAGGAATCGCTGGAGACAATGCAAGCATTAGCCGCCGATCTACGTTCCGATCAACACCTCGTCGCAGCAGGCTGTTGGGCGCAGCGCGAACCTGATGTCCTGCTAGACGCTATTCCTCGGCTGGATGCCGTGCTTGGCACGCGTACATGGAACGATATTGTGTCTGTGGCTAACCAGTTGTTCACCAAAACTGCAAATAGTTTGCCGCGCACGACGCCGCCTCTCAGGCGTATCGCCAACACCGCCGTTACCCTACCGGAGGCAGCTGGCGCGCCGGGATTCGTCATTTCCGGGCCGTCGGCGTTCCTCAAAGTTGCCGATGGATGCAGTCGGATGTGCGCCTTTTGCGCGATTCCGGCCATCAAAGGCACAACTGTCAGCCGTCCCATCAGTGCTGTGATTGACGATGCGCGGCAGTTGCAGGCCCTCGGCGTGCTTGAGATTAACCTGATCGCCCAGGATGTGACCTATTACGGACGTGATATGGGATTGCAAGACGGTCTGGCGCAACTTCTGGAACAGATGCTGGTCGAAATCCCTGACGTGCCCTGGCTGCGTCTACTCTACGCGTTTCCTGGTTTCGTCACTCCCCGGTTGATCGACGTGATCGCACAGTCGCCACAGGTGCTCCCTTACATTGACATCCCACTGCAACACGCTCACCCCGATGTCTTGCGGCGGATGCGCCGTCCAGCAGACATCGACAGCGTGCGCCGCCTCGTGGAAAACCTACGCGCTGCTATCCCCGATATCGCCTTACGCACGACCTTCATTGTAGGATTTCCAGGTGAAACGGAGAGCCAGTTCCTCACGCTGTTGGATTTCGTCAATGCGATGCGCTTCGACCGAGTTGGTGTCTTCACCTACTCGCACGAGAACGGCACAGCCGCCGCGCAACTCCCGGATGATGTCCCACCGGAGGTCAAAGAGGAACGCCGCGAGGCGCTGATGCTGACCCAACAAAGCATCTCACGCCGCAAGAATTCGACCTTCGTCGGGAAACGTCTGGAGGTACTACTTGAGGGAACCGGTGATGGCGTAACCGTAGGGCGTTCCTACCGCGACGCACCGGAAATCGACGGCGTTGTCCTGATACGCGAGGAACTGCGGCCCAACCGGTTGGTCACGGTCAAGATTACCGATGCACTGGAGTATGATCTGATTGGCCGGGTGGTACGAACCAATCCTAGAGGGAATCCTCGCGAAGAACCTGTGCGGCGATAGCCAGTAACTCGCTGGTCATCATCGCAGTCGCGCCCCAGATGTAGTGCGGGGGAATATAGAAGCTTGGGAAAGTGCGGAGTTGTCCGTTCGCCTCGCGCACGCACGTCGTCTCAGTCGCTGGATCCCACAACGTTTGCAACGTCACAGAGAGGACTTCTGCCACTTCATGTGGGTCTGGGTTCAGTGGGGGCAATGCCGGAATCCAGCCAACAAATGGGTGAACCAGATTGCGGCTTGACTCGATAAACAACGTTGTCAACGATCCCAGGACACACACGTCGGCAGTCATTATCCCCAGCTCCTCGGCGGTCTCGCGCAGCGCCGTATGCATCAGAGACGGATCGCCGGTTTCCCTACCACCGCCAGGAAAGCTGACCTGACCCCCGTGATGCGCTAACCGTGAGGGACGCAATGTATACAGCACCGCCAATCCTACCGGTGAAGGATGCAACAGCGCCAAAACAGCCGATTGTCGCAACGTGGGCGATTCTTCTGCCTCGGGTGTCCAGCGGCGCTCTGCAGAGGACATCTTTCGCTGTGCCTCTACGCCCGGCAACGGCCCTAGCGCCAGCCGTCCCGCCAAGCGCTGTATGAATTGTTCCGGTTGACCCAATACACTGTCGTTGATCATACTCCCATTATAACATCAGCTGTCAGGCGACAACCAAGCTATTTGGGGTGTTTTGGCGTGCAGGGAGCGCCAAAACACCCCAAATTCTTTCTCTCCTTGCAAGCGCAAGGAAGCCCAATCATAACGATCCTGAATTCTGTTGAACTCCTTTGAATGGGGTATAATAGATTCGATAGAGGCTATGGGGAAAATGTGGGATATGTTCCAGAGGTTTGCCATCCGTATGCGCGGGTGGATTGGGGAAGGGTGGCCGTGGGCTGCGTTACTGCTCGTGGTCTTGTGGGGCGTACGCCAGCCAAGCGTGTTGGTGACGATGCCAGAGCAGCAGCAGGTACAGACATCCAATCCCAAGGTAGGCCTCCATACACGGCTGACGGACGAAGTGGAGGAATGGAAAATTCAACGTTCGCTGGCCCTGGTGCGAGAAATGGGGGCACCGTGGATCGTCGAATACTTCCCTTGGGCCTATTACGAGCCGGAACGCGGACACTACGACTGGACCCATACCGATATGCTCATCCAACACGCACGCAACCAGGGGCTAACGGTGATCGCACGTCTGGGAATGACGCCGGCGTGGGCGCGGCCTGATCCTGAAGAACAGGAAACGACGGACACTTATCTCGACGCCGACAGCTACACTGACTTTGCCAACTTCGTCGCCGCCTTTGCAACGCGGTACAAGGAGGATGTGCAACACATCATCGTCTGGAACGAGCCGAATCTGAGCTTCGAGTGGGGATATCGACCGGTTGATCCGGCGGCTTATGTGGACTTGCTGCGCGTCGTCTATCCCGCCGCACATGCCGCCAATCCCACCATCATCGTTCTCGGTGGCGCCCTCGCCCCGACACTGGAGCCACAGGGCAGTCCTGCTGGATTGAACGATCTACTCTATCTTGAAGCAATGTATGCTGCTGGAGGTAGAGCATACTTCGACGCACTTTCGGCTCACGCTTACGGACTAGGCTTTGCCCCGGAAACGCCGCCTGATCCCGAGATCATCAACTTCCGGCGCGTGGAATTGCTGCGTGAGATTATGGATGCTAACGGTGATGTCGACAAGCCCATCTACGTGACAGAGGCTGGCTGGAACGACCATCCACGCTGGACATGGGCTGTCAAACCGGGACAGCGTATCCAATACACGCTAGATGCCTACACCTGGGCAGCAGAACAGTGGTCGTGGTGCCCTGTTGTGGCTATGTGGATGCTGCGTACACCGACCAAGCTGCGGAATTATCAGGATTACTATGCTTACGTGACACCAGACTTTCAGAAACGGCTGATTTACACCGCTGTGCAGGCATACACCGGGAACAATCTCTCAACGGAGTAAACGTATTTTAACTGATTTCTAACCAAAAGACTCTTTCATTCAAGTCACAAAGCTTCTCTCGGCTTTGGACTTTCGATCAGCGACTTTTGACTAATTAGAGGAGGCGCTGTGTGAAGATTTTACGTATAGGCTTGTTTGGGATTATGCTCGCCATTGTGTGTTCTGGATGCACCTGGCTGCCCACATCGGAGCCGTCCCAGGCGCCAATGCCCACGGATTTCCCGACGTCCACACCGGAACCGACGCCCACACCGACAGCGACGCCGTTACCGAGTGTCGCCACTTTGACACTCTGGGTCCCGGATTTTCTCAGTCCGTACGAAGACGCAACGGGCGCCGCTATATTCCACGAGCAATTGGCGGCATTTTCGCTGATCCAGCCGGATATCCAAGTGCAAATCATCGTCAAAAAGGCAACGGGCACGGGAGGGTTGTACAATATGCTGAGTACGGCCTATGTCGCCGCCCCCAATGTCCTGCCGGATATTATCGTCTTAAACGAATATGATCTACAGACAGCAGAAAATGCCGGCTATCTGCAGCCACTCGACGCCACACTGGTGCAAACCACGGATTTCTTTCCCTTCGTACGTGCTGATCCGGCCATCACCACCACTTACGGCGTGCCATTCGTCGTCAAGGCTGAACAGACGGCTTACCGCCAGAACGTCGCGGCGACAGCCCCTCTCTCATGGACCGCTGTTCTGACAGGTAACTATTCCTTGCTTTTCCCGGCTGCACCGGCCGATGAACTGGCAAGCGATAGTGTGTTAGCCGCCTACATCGGCGCGGGCGGCGCAACCAGCGACGAAAATGGCAAAGCCAAACTCGATCGCGCAGCGCTGGAACAACTCTATCGATTTGTGACCGAGATGGTGGCTAACAATTTAATCGATGTCGAGCGTGTTTCAGGCTTGGAAGATGCCACGGCGTGTTGGGACCTCTACCTGGAAGGGGTCGGGCGCATGAGTGTCGTCCCTGCCGGACTCTTTTGGATAGCACCGGTCGAGGGTACCTCGCCGGGCTGGATCCCTACGCCTAACGGGAATCCCATCACTATGGGCCATGTGTGGTCGATGGCCGTGGTAAGTCAGGAGCCCTATCGTCAGAAAGCGGCACTAAAGCTACTGCAATGGCTAACGACGCCAGAGCAGGTCGCCGATTTGACCCGTGCGACGCATATGCTCCCGGCCCGTTTCCACGCCATCGAACTATGGGACCTGTTGCCGGAAGATACGGCATTTCTCAAACAGTTGCTAGATGGCGCTGTGCCGAGTCTGCCCCCGAGTATCGACACACCGGTACGGCGCGCGCTACAAGCCGGACTGACTGCCATCCTCAACGCCGAAGTCGAAACGCCGGAAGAAGCGGCGTCGTATGCTCTAAACAGCCTGCACCCGTGATGACAACGATTAGCGACCATCTCGGCCTCATCCAAACGGCGGCGTTACGCGCCGTCGATCCTTATCCTGCCGTACAGCACTACCTTACCCGAGCGGGCAACATGCTACGCGTCGCTGACCGTTCCTGGAATCTTGGCGATGTCACGCGGATCGTGCTCATCGCTGTGGGAAAAGCCGCTGTTCCCATGGCACAGGCGGCAGTTGACGCAATGGGCGACGTACCACTCACCGGCATTGTGGTGACGAAGGATGGGCATGCCGCGCAGCACACCTTACCGGGGACATTGCGCGTCGTCGAAGCAGGACATCCTGTCCCCAATGCAGCGGGCCTGGCTGCGGCAGAGAGCGTCGCTGATATGCTTGCCACAACCACCGCGCGCGACCGTGTCCTGCTGCTCCTGTCAGGAGGCGCATCGGCGCTGCTACCCTCGCCCGTGAACGGCGTCTCGTTGGAGGACTTGCAAATCGTCACGCAGCATCTCCTGCGCGCAGGAGCCACCATCGGCGAGATTAACGCAGTGCGCAAACACCTTTCGCGCCTCAGTGGTGGGCAATTGGCACGGCTCGCACAACCCGCACCCGTCGTCGCGTTGATCCTCTCCGACGTGGTCGGCGATCC
>JBJYXQ010000256.1:0-5130 GCA_046260035.1 Anaerolineae bacterium | reverse complement strand
GCGATCGAGCAGGCGGGACTTGCAGGGAAGATCGTGGCGATTGGGTTCGACGGCAACGAAGTCCTACAGGAGATGGTCAGGAACGGTACGCTCCAGGCCATTGCTGTTCAGAGCTCCTTCAACATGGGCTACCTGGGAGTCAAGACCGCCTACGAAGCCGCCATTGAGGGCAAGACGGTTGAACACTTTGTGGACACCGGTTTCATCATGGTTGATGCGAACAACATCGATAGCGAAGAAGCGCAGAACGTACTCTATTGATCTTCACTGATCGTGCCTGCTGACGACAAGTACTTTGAGATATACGGTTCGCGCTTTTGCGTGCGAACCGTATATCTTTGAAGCGAGGTTTTGTGTCGAAAATTGACAAGTAACCAGGATTGTTTATACATGTGATCAAAATAGTGTTTTCAAACTGTACTCATTTTTAAGGAGGACGAGTTCAATGAGTGAAAATCGCAAAGCAAAGGACGTCTTAAAAAAGGACGATTTGATTGTCATCACCGGTGCCGGTGGGTTCATTGCCGGGGCACTGACCCGGTACTTTCACGATCAGGGGTTCACCCGTATCCGGGCCATTGACAAGAAGCCGTTGCCCAAATGGTACCAGCGGGTGGAGGGAGTGGAGAGTCTGTGTCTGGATCTGAGCCATCGGGATAACTGTGTCAAGGCCTGTGAAGGAGCCAAAGAGGTTTACAACCTGGCGGCCGACATGGGTGGTATGGGCTTTATCGAGAACTTTCGGATCGAGTGCCTGCGCAGCATCCTGATCAACACGCATATGGTTGAAGCGGCCTACCGGGCGGGTGCGGAACGATACTTTTTCTCCTCGTCGGCCTGTGCCTACAATGTGGAGTTGCAACAGGATCCCAATGTCAGGGCGCTGAAGGAGTCGGATGCCTATCCGGCGATGGCCGAGCGGGGCTATGGCTGGGAGAAGCTGATGTCGGAGATGTTCTGCCAGGAGTACTGGGCCGAACGCAGACTAAAGACGGCTATCGCCCGGTTCCACAATGTCTATGGCCCGTGTGGCACCTGGGATGGCGGACGGGAGAAAGCTCCCGCGGCGCTGTCCCGTAAGGTGATAGAAGCCCAGGAGTCTGGCAATCTTGAGATCACTATCTGGGGCGACGGCCATCAGACCCGCAGTTTTATGTACATCGACGACTGCGTCAAGGGGATCGACATGATCACGCACTGTGACGATCTGATCGCTACGCCTATCAACCTGGGTTCGAGCGAACTTGTCTCGGTCAATGAACTGGTCGATATGATCGAGGAGATTGCCGGGGTAAAGCTTGAACGCAAGTATGACCTCGATGCACCACGAGGTGTTGCGGGTCGCAACAGCGACAACACGTTCATCAAGCAGGTACTGGGTTGGGAGCCTAGCACGCCATTGCGGGACGGGATGGCTAAAACCTACGCCTGGATCAAGCAGCAGTATGAGGACAGGAAAGCCGGCAAGCCGACGCCGGCAAGCGACAGCCGGGATTAGGACCGCACTATTCCTTATCCTATGTGGGAGTGTATATAGTCTTGGAGATAACAGACGTCATCGGCAAAATGCCCTATCGAATGCAATTCCCGGGCGGCTGGATCGACCAGCCGTTCGTGTCACGATATAATCCCACGCCGCCCGGCTCGATGGTTGTCGTAGCGCTGGAACCGATCTGCCGCTTTATGAGTCGCTGTGGAATGGGTACTAGCACGCGCAATGTTGCCATGGCCCTGTGGGGCGAGACGCTGCCAGAGGGAGAGCCCAGTAAGTTGGTCAGGGAACTGTACGCTGCAGAGAATGCAGGACTGGAAGAACCGTCGGGTTCGCAGGATATGGCCGGTATCATCTATCCCGGTATCAACCGGCTCGATTACGATTTTGCGTACGAAGGCGGCTATTTCCCTGTGCATGTTGAATCGAACAACGATCCGGGCGCCGCACGCTGGCTGGAGAGCGTGATTCACATGGTGCCGATTGCCCAACGTCCCGTCGGTTACAATCCGCTGGGTGAAAAGAATCTGGACCCGGAGTGGATCAGGCGGTTGGGGCAGTCGGGCAAAGACTGCTTCGACGCCATCGTCAATCGGGACGTAGAGGGATTGGGCGAATCGATGAATGAGTGTATGCGGTGCTGGGAGGCCATTCTGCCACATACGGTGCAGCATCCGACCATTACCGACGATTTGATGGCGATCCTGGGTTACTATCAGTCCCGGTATGTAGGGGCGATGTACTCGGGCTCTGGCGGCGGGTACATCTACGTTGTGTCGGAGGAAGAGGTGCCGGGCTCGTTTTGCGTGAAAGTCAGAGTTGCGGGGTAAAAGATAACGATGAAGAAAGTCGTCGTAACGGGAAGTTTTGATGATCTGAGAGCGCGTGACTTTCGATTCCTGGAAGAGGCATCGAAGCTGGGAAGTCTGCACGTGCTGTTGTGGTCTGACGAGACCATACACCAGATGGAAGGAAAGCAACCCCGGTTCCCGCAAGATGAGCGGATGTACCTGCTGCAGGCCATCCGGTATGTCGATGGACTGACGCTGGCGACGGGACTTGTCGAGCGGGACGCCATACCCAAAGTCGACGATATCCAGCCGGATGTGTGGGTGGTAGATGGGGCGAGCGACGGCGGCCAGCAACGATCATACTGCGAGGCGCGAGGGGTGGCATACCACGTTGTAAAAGAGGATGTTCTGCGACGCTTACCCGCGGCATCGATCGCAGCCGATGATGGTCAGACGCTGCGAAAGAAGGTGGTCGTGACGGGTAGCTTTGACTGGTTGCATTCGGGCCATGTGCGGTTCTTTGAGGAGACCTCCGGACTGGGAGACCTGTACGTTGTCGTCGGGCATGACGACAATATCAAGTTGTTGAAGGGCGAAGGACACCCCATGTTTTCGCAGGGTGAGCGAAGGTATATGGTGCAATCAATCCGCTATGTCAAACAGGCGCTGATTTCCTCGGGGCATGGATGGCTGGACGCCGAACCCGAGATCGCCAGGATCAAGCCGGATATCTACGCGGTGAACGAGGATGGCGATCGGCCGGAGAAACGGGTGTTTTGTGAGGAACACGGTCTCGAGTATGTCGTGCTGAAGCGGCTGCCCAAGGCGGGATTGCCGAGGCGAGAGAGCACAATTCTACGGGGATTCTGAGGTGGAGCTGTTGAAGGAGATGGGGCGCGGCGCGTGGCTTTCAGCCTGCTCACTTGCCGGGTAGATAGCCGCTGACTAGCCACGAGCCGCGTTTCCGACTATGCCAGTACCTCAACGGGCTGCAGGTTCTGAAGCGTGATGTCCGGTAACTCATCCTCGACCAGCCGCACGCGTGGATTGAGGCCGCCAGCCAGGGCCACCCCCATTTTGATCACGCCCATCACCACGAACAGCAGACCAATACCGCGTCCCGGTCCTGTTCCCACAATCGCGCCAACGCTGGGGGCAAGTGTTCCTCCTGTTGCCAGGAGCGGCTCAAAGACCCATTCTGCCAACGGTCCGGCGAGCAAGTAGGCGAGCGGCATCGCTGCTTTCGCCACCATCTGCTGCGTGGCGAAAACCCGTCCCTGCACCTCCGGCGCGACCTTGCGCTGCCAGATGGCCTGGTTCGAGCCGAAGATCACCGCGATGGTGCAGTGTGCGCCAAACACACCCAGCGCAATCGGCCAGAAGGCTGGGCGTATCCCGATCAGGATGAAGCACAGGCCACTCAGGAACTCGAAGCGCAGTACGCCATGAATGCGACGGCGCGGTCCACCCCAGGCGCTCATCGCCAGGCTACCCAGCACCATACCGCCTCCGGCTATCGAGATGATGAGGCCCAGGTTCGCGCTCGTGGTGAAGTTGAGAATCAACGGTGTGATGAGCGCGCCAACCATCCCCCACAGGAAATTGACCACTGTGGAGAAGAGCAGGAGTCCGCGCAAACCAGGCCGCGCGTTGATGTAAGTCCACCCGTACGTGAGCTGTTGCCAGAACGTGTCCGTTTTCTCCGTTTCATGCGCTGGAGCAGATATAGCGAGGCGTGGGAATCGTATCAGCAGCAGCGTGAACACGGCAAACAAGAAGGTCGTCACGTCTATCAAAATCACACCTTGCAGTGCGATGCGCTGCACCAGCACGCCTGCCATGGCTGGTGCGAGAACGTCAGACGCGGCCTGGCCCAGTTGCATCATCCCGTTGGCGCGGCCCAATTGCTCTGGCGGAACCAGGAGGGTGGTGGTGGCTGTGTAGGCGGGCCATTGTACTGCCCCGAACGCCGCACTCACCGCCACCGCCAGGTAGATGTGCCAGACTTCGATCCGTCCGGTCGCCAACATACTCGCGATGAACAGCGTACTACACCCGGCCCCCGCGTCGCTGAGGATCATCACCGTGCGACGGTCCCAGCGATCGATGAACGTGCCCACCAATGGCGAGAGGAGTACGCGCGGTAGCACCGCACACAACCCGATCAGCGCCACGTACGTCGCCGAACCGGTGCGCTCAAACATCCAGACGCCCAAGGCGAAACTGGTCAATCCTGAACCGAGCAGCGAAATCGCTTGCCCAAACCAGAGAAGCAGGAAGGTCGTCATTCTACGCTTCTTCCTCGATGAAATTGTGGCTCGCGCTGGCATCGTAATCCATCCCGTAGACGGTTTTCAATGTGGCGATGTGCTGCATCGTCTCTTCATCAAAAGGCGTTTTGCCTTCAAAGGCGTGCAGCACAATCCCTTCCAACAAGTCGCCTAGCGAGATGTCGAAATATTCCGCCAGCGCCTTGAGCACTTTAAGCATACGCTTCTCGATGCGTACACCTGTTTGGACTCTCTCGACAATGATCTTCTCGTTACTCATTTTTCCCTCCGCTGTGTTATTTTGGTACATTGGTATAATTATACACAAGTAGCAAAAGCTGTCAAGCGAGGGTTGTTTGATCTCAGGGGCTTATCATTCTCCAGTTGAGTTAGAATAATTCATGCACTACAGCCAGAAGTTGCGGCTAAAGCCGCGTTAGGAGAGTGTTTTTTCGGTTTCGGGCACTGCCCGAAACCGAAAAAACACCTTTAAATTCCCTTTTGCACCTTCAAAGATTGCAAGGATTGCATACGAAGTGCACGTGCGCGCGAGAATGATAAAGCCCTATCTTCGATC
>JBJYXQ010000255.1:0-4637 GCA_046260035.1 Anaerolineae bacterium | reverse complement strand
CAGGGTCTTATCATTCTCCTGGTGTGATGCTTCTCAGGTTCCTGCTAGCGCAAAATTTGGCCTAAAGGCCGGGGATATGAAGGGGATTTTTGTGGCGGGGCTCCGCCCCGCCACAAAAATCCCCATAAAAAAGCCGCTTTAGCGGCGAAATAACACCCAAAACCTCTTGATTCGCGAGAATGATAAAGTCCTGCCATCTCGCTTGACAAGCCTCTACTGCTCTTTACAATGGGGGATATGCACAACATTGAGAACTCGGCATGGACATGCCTGCAGGAGGTGTACGCGTGCGCTGGTATCGAACCCTGACTCGAGGCCAGCGCCGGATTCTCCTGGGACTGCTGGTTGGCCTCATCGCCGTCCTGGGGTTGCTTGGTTGGAACGTGTGGCGCGCTATCAGTCTACCGCAAACGTTCTCCCCGCTCCCCACGCCTACCCCCAAGCCAACACTCACCCCTTCCCGCACGCCTACCCCCACTCTGACACTCACGCCATCACTGACGCCCACAGCGACGTCCCTGCCGCCCTTCGACATCGCGCAGGCCGGGATGATTGCCACCGGAGTTTCCGATGCGCGCGGGCGACTCGCGCGCTGGAGCACGCCATTGACCCTGGTCAATGATCAACTCGGGATGTCGGTCATCCTCTACCGGCTTTACGACGCCTATCCGCCGTTGGTATTGCAGCTTCAACCCCAGCTAAAGGCGCTGCACCTCTGGTTCTGGGATGAAATACGCGTCGATCCTGTGGCACAGGCTCCGGCTGTGGCTGCGCTTTATGCCTCGGATACCGAAGAACTGTACCTGCGGCGTGACTGGCCCGGCGAGCGTGATGTGCTGGAATGGCAAATCGCATACGGATACGCGCGGGCAGTTCCCGATCAATATGGCGATCTGCCCCGGCTGATCGCCAATGCGGATTCGTTAGATCACCGGCTGGCCCTCACCGCAGTGGGCGATGGCGACGCCCTCTTCTCACTGTGGCGATATGCCAATGTTGTGCCAGGCAGTGCCCGGGCGCGCTCGCTGACCGATGCCATCGCCGACGCCATCACACCGCGCTGGCGTCTCACCACCGATCCACTGCTGGACGATCTCTCGCAACTCCCACTTCAGTTAGGTGAAGCCTTTATAACCGACTTGTATGCCCAAGGTGGCACAGCCGCCGTCGATGCGGCTATCCTGCGCCCGCCACGCTCTACCGCACAACTTCTGCACGTCGAGCGTTACCTCGACGATGACATGCCGCAGATATTGACGCCCCTCCAGCCGGAACTGGAGGGCGGGTGGGTCCTGAGTTCCACAGACACCCTCGGAGAGGCATTGATCCGCCTGGTGCTGTCGGAATGGAGTGCCGGTGAGATGGATGCAGATGAAGTCGCAGAACAGGCGTCTCATTGGAGTGGCGATTTGCTGCAAATTTGGAGCGGACCGGATGGCGAGGCTGGAATACCAGCCGGTGCCGTCGCCTGGCAGACCGTATGGGATTCAGGCCGGAGCGCCGCGGGTTTCTACAGCACACTGGATGAAATGATGCCGCGGCCTCTCGTTCCCGGCCTGATCAACGATACCATAATCCCCGCCGCAAAGCTGCTCGGTGGTCGTTGGTGGGCCGGACCGCAGGGTGCAGTCTGCCTTTATCGCAGTTCAAACCGAGTTCTGCTCGTATGGGGAACGGACGCCCCAACAGTGGAAACACTGGCGATCACGGCAAGATCAGCACGTTAAGCGAAGAAAATTTGTGATTACGATAAAGAAAAGTGTGAAAGCAAAGCTACGGAAGGCAGCGCTGGTCACTCTCGTGGGTGGGACGCTCTGCGTGGCATGGACAGTATGGACCTTGACAACGCGCTACGAGCGTCTGATGTACGTCCATGCAGAGATCGAGCAGGTGCCACAAAAGTCCGTTGCCGTGGTCTTTGGTGCGGGTTACTGGCCCAGCGGGGCATTGAGCATGGTTCTCAAAGACCGTTTGGACGCCGCAATTGAACTATACCACGCCGGGCAAGTGCAGAAGTTGCTCTTCAGTGGCGACAATCGCGTCGTCGATTACAACGAGCCAGCGAAGATGCTGGAATATGCGCTCACGCAGGACGTCCCTCGCGATGATATCGTGCTCGACTATGCCGGCCGGCGCACTTATGATACATGCTACCGCGCCCGCGACATTTTCCAGGTCCATGATGCGGTTTTGATCACGCAACGCTATCACCTGCCGCGCGCGCTCAATACCTGCGGCGCGTTGGGCATAGACACAGTCGGCTATATCGCGGACCGGCAACCCTATCCACGCCGCGACCTTGCCTGGTACTGGATACGCGAGGCAGTCGCGCTCTGGCGCGGTTGGTGGGATATCCACATCGCCCACACGAAACCGGTACTTGGGGAGCCGTTACCGATTTTCTAATTTCTCACTTGATTGCAAGGAGTTACTATGACCCTTATACATGGATTTGAACTGCTAGAGGCACGGACTATTCCCGAGTTGAACACACAAGCAAAGTGGTACCGGCACGTCGAAACGGGCGCAGAACTACTCTCGCTGGAGAATGCCGACGAAAACAAAGTCTTCAGCGTCGCCTTCCGCACGCCACCATCAGATTCCACCGGTCTACCCCACATCATGGAACACTCCGTGCTGTGCGGGTCGCGCAAGTACCCGGTCAAGGAACCGTTCATCGAGCTGGCAAAAGGCTCCCTCAATACTTTCCTCAATGCCTTCACCTTCAACGATAAAACTATCTATCCCATCGCCAGCCAGAACGTACAAGATTTTTACAATCTGATGGACGTCTATATGGATGCCGTCTTCTACCCACGCATCACTCCCGAAATTCTTCAGCAAGAAGGCTGGCACTACGAATTGGAAGATATCGAGGATCCCCTCACCTACAAAGGCGTCGTTTTCAATGAGATGAAGGGAGCCTATTCATCACCGGATAGCCTCATCGGGCGGTACAGCGAGCAATCGCTTTTCCCCGATAACGTCTACGCCTTCGACTCCGGTGGCGATCCGGAGGTCATCCCACAACTCACCTACGCGCAATTCAAGACCTTCCACGAAACCCTCTACCATCCCTCCAACGCGCGCTTCTTCTTTTATGGGGATGATGATCCCGAAGAGCGGCTACGACGCGTCCAGGAATACCTCAAGGATTTCACAGCGCGCCCCGTCGACAGTGCTATCGCCCTGCAGCCGCACCACGACACCCCACGCCATCTCACACGCCCCTATCCTGTCAGCGCTGATGCAGAGGCGCCGAAAGCCTACATTTCCGTCAACTGGCTACTGCCGGAGAACACCGACTCAACTCTCACGCTCGCGCTGGAAATCCTGGGCCACATCCTGGTTGGCATCCCGGCATCACCGCTGCGCAAAGCCCTCATCGACTCCGGTCTGGGCGAAGACGTCATCGGCGGTGGGCTGGACGACAGCCTGCGGCAACTGGCGTTCTATACAGGGCTGAAGGGCGTCCGTATGGAGGACACGGGTAAAGTCGAAGCTCTCATCTTCGATACGCTGCGCGGACTCGCCGCCGACGGCATCGATCCCGACACCATCGCAGCCTCGATCAACACGATCGAGTTCAGGCTGCGCGAGCAGAACTACGGTTCGTTCCCACGCGGTCTAGTGACCCTACTCCGCGCGCTCACCACCTGGCTGCACGACGGCGATCCATTTGCTCCCATCGCCTTCGAAGCGCCGCTCACAGCGATCAAAGACGCGCTTGCTGCGGAGCCGCGCTATTTTGAGGAACTCATCCGGACACAACTGTTGAATAACCTGCATCGCACCACCTTCGTGCTGGAACCCGACGCCACCCTCGCGCAGCGCCAGGAAGAAGCGGAACGCGGAGAACTAATCCAAGCACGCGCAGCGATGACAGAGGACGACCTCCGCGCCGTTATCGAGAGCACGGCCCGCCTCAAGGCGTCGCAGGAAGCCACCGACTCCCCAGAAGCCCTGGCGACGATCCCCACCCTTACGCTGGCCGATCTCGACAAGGAGTCCAAATCCGTCCCCACCGAGATAAGTAATCTCGAAGGCGCGCGCGTCCTGTACCACGACCTTTTCACCAACGGCATCGTCTACGCGGATGTAGGTTTCGACCTGCACACGCTGCCGCAGGAATTGCTGCCCTACGCAACGCTCTTCAGCGCAGCGCTCCTGGAACTTGGCACGGAGACCGAGGACTTCGTCAAACTGACGCAGCGCATTGGGCAGAAGACGGGTGGCATCGCACCCACGATGTTCCACGGGCTGGTGCGCGACACCGATCAGGCCGTAAGCCGGCTTTTCTTGCGCGGCAAGGCCACCGTCGCCCAGACCGACGATCTGCTGGCGATCCTGCGCGACGTGCTACTCACCGTCAAGCTGGATAATCCGGAACGATTTATGCAGATGCTCCTGGAAAAGAAAGCGCGCGAGGAAGCGATGCTGATCCCAGCAGGACACCGCGTCACCCTCTCACGGCTGCGCGCCCGGTTCAACGAAGCGTACTGGGCCGCCGAGCAGATGAGCGGTGTGAGCTACCTCTTCTTTTTGCGCCGCCTTTTCGAACAGGCCCAGCACGACTGGCCTTCAGTGCTGGCGCAGTTGGAGGCTGTGCGTGACATTCTCATCAACCGCGACGCGCT
>JBJYXQ010000254.1:0-3275 GCA_046260035.1 Anaerolineae bacterium | reverse complement strand
TTGCTGAATATCCCCGTAATAATATCAGAAAGATGCTTAATAACAAGATATATCTTGATTATGCGTTGTATATGAAACATCGAGGGGAATTAAAATGAGAGACGTAGCGCTCATTGGTAGCGGAGTGACCCAGTTCGGCGCCAATCTCGTTCCGCAGGCGCTGGAGCAGCTCGCGCGCATATTCTCCTTGCTTGTCCAGCGTCAGCCGCATGCCAAAGCCAAACTCGGCGTTGTCCTCGAAGAGCGAGTTGCTCCAGGCAGGTCCACGCCCCTCTTTGTTGAATGTCCAGGGGGTGGTGGGCAAGTTCCCGCCGTAGATGCTGGAGCAACCGGTGGCATTGGCAACCACCATGCGGTCGCCAAACAGCTGGCTAGCTAGCTTGACATAAGGCGTTTCGCCACAGCCCGCGCACGCTCCCGAGAATTCGAACAACGGCTGAAGCAGTTGGACGTTTTTGACCGTTGTGAAGTTCAGGCCGTCCACACGCGGAAACTCGGGTAGCGCTTGGAAGAAGGCCCAATTCACGCGCTCCGTCTCGCGTAGAGGAAGCTGGTCTGCCATGTTGATGGCCTTGCGACTCACGTCGGTTTTGTCCTTCACCGGGCACGCCTCGACACACATGCGGCACCCGGTGCAGTCCTCCACAGAGATCTGCAGGGTGAACCTCTTGTCGCTCAGCGGCCGCCAGCGCGCCTCCGCCGATTTGAACGTAGGCGGGGCATCTGCCAGTTCGCTTTGATCGTATATCTTGGAGCGGATGACCGCGTGTGGGCAGACAAGCACGCATTTGCCGCATTGGATGCACAGCTCGGGATCCCACACCGGCGCCTCCAGCGACACATTTCGCTTTTCCCACTGCGTGGTGCCTGTCGGGTAGGTGCCGTCATTGGGCATCGCGCTCACCGGGAGCAGGTCGCCTCTGCCGGCCATGATCGTCGCAGTGACCTCCTGCACAAAAGGCGGGGCCGCGGCGGGGACAACAGGCGGCATTTTTATGTCGCTCGTCGCATTGGCGGGCACTGGAATCTCGTGCAAATGCGCCAGGGCGGTGTCCACAGCGGCATAGTTGCGCTGCACCACTGCCTCGCCGCGCTTGCCGTAGGTTTTTTTGATCGCCCGTTTGATCTCCGTTATGGCTTCATCGCGCGGCAAAACGCCACTGATGGCAAAGAAGCACGTCTGCATGATGGTGTTGATGCGCACACCCATACCGGTCTCTTTGGCCACCTCGTAGGCATCGATGGCGTACAGCTTGAGTTTCTTGTCGATGATCTGCTGTTGCACTGGGCGGGGCATATGGTCCCAGACCTCGTCGGTGGGATAGGGGCTGTTCAACAGGAATGTCGCGCCCTCAGCAGCGTTTTCGAGCACGTTGTACTGCTCCAGAAAGCCGAATTGGTGTACGGCTACGAAATTGGCTTTGCGGATGAGGTATGAGCTGTGGATGGGACGCGGTCCGAAGCGCAAGTGAGAGATGGTGCGCGCGCCGGATTTCTTCGAGTCGTAGACGAAATAACCCTGGGCGTAATTGGGTGTTTCCTCGCCGATGATCTTGATAGAGTTCTTGTTGGCGCCCACCGTACCGTCCGCGCCTAGTCCCCAGAACATCGCCCGCACCACGTCGCGCGGTTCGATGTCGAAATCGGCGTCATACTCGATGCTCGTATGGGAGAGGTCGTCGATGATGCCGACGGTGAAATGGTTCTTGGGCGTCGGTTTCTTCATCTCGTCCAGGACGCCCTTGACCATCGCTGGCGTGAACTCTTTGGACGACAGGCCGTAGCGTCCGCCGATTACACGTGGACGTCCGGTGAACGGCGCAGTGCCATCCGCTACGCTCTCGTTCACCGCGGTTACCACGTCCTGATAGAGCGGCTCGCCCGTGGCTCCGGGCTCCTTGGTGCGATCCAGCGTCGCGATAACCTGCACCGTAGCCGGGAGCGCTTCAACGAAATGCTTCACGGAGAAGGGGCGGTACAAGCGCACGCGGATAAGGCCGACCTTTTCGCCCTCCTCTACGAGATAGTTCACCGTTTCCTGCGCGGTTTCACAGCCCGATCCCATCAGCATGATGACGCGTTCAGCGTCTGGCGCTCCCACATAGTCGAACAGGTGGTATTGACGCCCTACCACCTCCGCAAACTGGTCCATCTTTTTCTGGACGATATCGGGCGCGGCCACATAGAATGGATTGACGGTCTCACGGGCCTGGAAAAACACGTCCGGGTTTTGGGCGGTACCTCGCAGAACGGGATGGTCCGGCGTGAGTGCTCGCCGCCGATGAGCCCTGACCAAGTCATCGTCAATCAGCGCCCGCATGTCGTCTTCGGCCAAGCGCTCGATCTTTTGCACTTCGTGGGAATTGCGAAAGCCATCGAATACGTGCAGAAACGGCACGCGCGCTTCGAGGCTTGCAGCCTGGGCAATCAGGGCATTATCGTTGATCTCCTGCACCGATCCGGAAAACAGCATGCCCCAACCGGTTGATCGGGCTGCCATTACGTCGCTGTGGTCGCCAAAGATGGACAGCGCCTGCGCCGCTACCGATCGCGCCGATATGTGGAATACGGAGCTGGTCAATTCGCCGGCAATCTTGAACATATTGGGGATCATCAGTAGCAGGCCTTGACTGGCGGTGAAAGTCGTGGTCAGAGCGCCCGTCTGTAGCGCACCGTGGACGGCACCCGAGGCGCCGCCCTCCGATTGCATCTCGACAACCGTGGGAATGGTGCCCCAGATATTCGTTATGCCTTGTGCGCTCCATGCGTCGGCGTGGGCCGCCATATCTGACGATGGCGTGATCGGGTAGATGGCGATCACTTCGTTGATCTTGTGAGCAACGTACGCAGCAGCTTCATTTCCGTCAATGGTCACTTGGCTACGTGTCATACCTCTTCCTCCTTCTAGCGGAACCATCTCTATCGGGCAACACATCGTGTTCTGTGTCGCAGTTTTATGATTAGTGCCGGCCGGTCGGACCGGTCGTTGGCTTTGATACCCACACATAACCAGCCATCCCTTGTCCAGCGAGGCTGGTTATGAACACGGCTATGCGATATTAGGCGCGCTTTGCCCAGTTCCGGAGCCATTATGCGCGCTCCAGGGGCCTTTGTCTAGTGAGGTTTGTCCGGTTTATCTTCGACTTTTGACACATTGTACTCCGGCACAAGAAGCTAGCTGGACGAAGGCACCTGTGCTTACGCACGGCGTAAGTATCTCCCTACCTCTCGCTGGACGAAGGCACCTGTGCTTACGCACGGCGTAAGTATCTCCC
>JBJYXQ010000253.1:0-2139 GCA_046260035.1 Anaerolineae bacterium | reverse complement strand
TCGGCCAACAACTCGCCAAGCTGGCCAAAGGGGCCACTTGTGCGGCTGGTCGGGTGGATCGAGATCACATCGCCCTCTTTGAGCAGCGCCGACGGAACGTCGCAGCGATGCCCATTGACGTCAAAGTGCCCGTGGTTGACCAACTGGCGAGCCTGCGCCCGCGAATCGGCAAAGCCCAACCGGTAGACCACATTGTCCAGGCGAGACTCGAGAATCACCAACAGGTTTGTACCCGTGATCCCCTTGCGACGCATCGCCTCGCTATAGTAGCGGCGGAACTGTCGTTCCATCACGCCATAGATCCGGCGCACTTTTTGCTTTTCGCGCAACTGCTGCCCATACGAAGGAGGGCGCTTGCGACGAAACTGCTGTTCGTAACCGTGCTCTCCAGGCGGATACGCACGTCGCTCCAAGGCGCACTTGGGCGAGAAGCAGCGCTCCCCCTTGAGAAAGAGTTTCTGTCCTTCACGCCGGCACAATTTGCATACCGGTCCACTATACCTTGCCATCGTTCCTCCTGACTACACCCGCCGCTTCTTGGGCGGACGACAACCATTGTGTGGCACGGGTGTCACATCTGCGATCGCGCGTACCCGCAGTCCAGAAGCCTGCAGCGCTCGAATCGCCGCCTCACGACCCGGGCCCGGCCCCTTGACCAGAACCTCGACCTCGCGCATCCCGTGATCCATCGAATTGCTGGCAGCGTTCTCGGCAGCCAAACGTGCCGCATAGGGCGTGCTCTTGCGTGAGCCCTTGTACCCTACGGTTCCGCCGCTTGCCCAAGCGATGGTATTGCCTTCCATATCGGTTATCGTCACAATCGTGTTGTTGAACGTGGCGTGAATGTGCGCCTGTCCCATCGGCACATTCTTGCGCACACGCCGCGGCCCACCACGGCGGGCACCTCTACTTCGACCCATGCTACCTCCTACCTATCTGTAAATCACAGAGGCTACTTTTTCTTGGCGCCACGACGGCGACCACGACCGGCCACAGTCTTTTTCGGCCCCTTGCGCGTGCGCGCATTTGTTTTGGTGCGTTGGCCGTGGACAGGCAGCCCACGACGATGGCGCAACCCACGATAACAGCCGATTTCCATCAGCCGCTTGATATTCATCCCGACCTCTCGGCGAAGATCACCCTCCACGTGGTAGTTGCGAGCAATGACCTCGCGCAGGCGAGCGATCTCATCCTCGGCCAGGTCCTTGACCCGAGTGTTCGGATCCACACCGGCCTGCTGCAGGATGTCGCCACTGGTCGAACGACCAATGCCATAAATGTAGGTCAGGCTAACCTCAACGCGCTTGTCGCGCGGCAAGTCCACTCCAGCGATACGTGCCATCCAAGACCTCCTTTATCCCTGGCGCTGCTTATGATTCGGGTTCTGGCAGATCACGCGAACAACCCCTTTGCGCCGAACGATCTTGCACTTGGGGCACATCCGCTTCACCGAAGACGATACTTTCACGACATTTCCTCCCACTACTGATCCAAGCGCGTCAGAATTTCTGCTTCACCATCTGTAACCGCGATTGTATGCTCAAAGTGTGCCGACAGTTTTCCATCTGCCGTCACAACAGTCCATCCATCGTCCAGGACACGTGTTCGCCAAGTACCGACATTGACCATCGGCTCCAGCGCAATCGTCATCCCTGGCTCTAGCTCATACGTTCCCATACCGGGACTGTAATAGTTTGTTACCTGCGGGTCCTCGTGCATTGACTGCCCGATGCCGTGGCCCGTGTATTCGCGCACGACGTCAAACCCTCGTGAGCGAACATACTTTTCGATCGCCTTGGAGATGTCGCTGGTAAAGCGCCCTCTTTGCGCGACGGCGATTCCCGCCTCCAAAGCCCCTTTGGTCACCTGTAGCAACTGCTTGGCTTCTTCGCTCACCGTACCTACCGGCAGCGTCACCGCGCCATCGCCCTGGTACCCTTTGTAAATCGTTCCGACATCGATGCTGATGATATCGCCGTCGCGCAGCACACGATCCGGACTCGGAATGCCGTGTACAATCTCTTCGTTCACCGACGCACAGATCGAAGCCGGAAAGTCATTCACGCCCCGGTGTGGGTATCCCTTGAACGAAGGGATCGCATCACTCTGGCGGATAATCCGCTCCGCTGCTTCGTCCAA
>JBJYXQ010000252.1:0-2980 GCA_046260035.1 Anaerolineae bacterium | reverse complement strand
TCGCTCGTCTCCGTCACCGGCAAGGTCGTACCGACTGTATGGACAACGGTTGGCGCGCAAACCAGCGGTATGGTCACTGCGATCCTCGTCGAAGAAGGCACACAGGTTGCCGCCGGGGACATACTTGTGCGGCTGGACGACGCCGACGCACAACTGGCGCTCCGCCAAGCAGAGGCAGCACTGACAGCGGCCGAAGCCCAGGTCGCACGGACCAAAGTCGGTGCGCGTCCTGAAGAAATCGCCGTCGCTGAAGCACAGGTCCTTGCTGCGCAGACAGTCATCTCTGAGACGTTGGCACAGCGCGACCAACTGTCAGCCGGAGCCAGCAACGCTGAAATCGCTGCGGCGGAGGCGGCCGTTGCCGCAGCGCAAGCCCAACAACTGGCCGCCCGCCAGCAACACGACGAGACGATGAAGTGCTATGACGTTCAGATGCCCGACGGCAGCACACAAGAAACGTGCCCGCTACTCGGGCCGATGGAAGAGCAAGCTCGTCAGGCGCTCCATGCCGCGAACGAAGCATTGGCAGCGGCGGAAGCGCAACTCGAGGCCGCCAAATCCGGGATATGGGCACAGCGTCGCGCCGTCGACGCGAGTGTTACCACGGTAACCGCGCAGTACGATATCGCCGTGGCGCAGCTCGAGCTTCTCAAGGCTGGTGTCCTCCCGCAAGATGTCGCCATCGCTGAAGCTGCAGTCGCGCAGGCGCAGGTGACCGTTGAGGCAGCACAGGTCGCGCTCGCGCGCACCACGATCACCGCGCCCTTTGCGGGGACCGTGACAAGCGTCGCTATACGGCGTGGCGAATTCATCGCACCGGGACAGCCGCTGATCACCCTCGGTGACCTGAACACCCTGCACATCGAGACCACCGACCTCGACGAGATCGACGTGGCGCGGATCGCCGAGGGGCAAACGGCCACCCTCACCTTCGACGCAGTGCCCGACATCACGCTCACGGGCCAAATCACGCACATCGCGCTGATGGCCGAACTCGGCACAGGTGGTGTCAACTACACCGTCGTCATCGATCCAGGCGAACTTCCTCCGCAGATCCGTTGGGGAATGACGGTCTTCGTCGATATTGATGTAAATCAGTAGATCGGACGGGACGTCCGACAACGGGGCAGAGGCCCGGGGTACACAAGCAAATGAATACACAAACAAGACAGAACAAACCGCAGAAGTGGACCGTCCCCTTCTTCACGATCTGGACCGGACAGGCACTTTCGCTCCTCGGGAGTCGCGTGGCACAATTCGCCATCGTCTGGTGGCTAACCGAGACGACAGGATCAGCTACGGTACTGGCAACCGCTTCAATGGTAGCTTTCATACCGGAGGTGTTTCTCGCGCCGATCGCCGGGGCTTATGTCGACCGCTGGAACCGGCGTATCGTCATGATCCTCGCCGACGGATTCATCGCTCTAGCCTCCCTGTGGCTGGCAGTGATGTTCTGGCTAGGAACGGCACAAGTCTGGCACATCTATGCGCTGATGCTGATCCGCTCCATCGGCGGCAGCTTCCATTGGCCCGCTATGCAGGCCTCCACATCCTTGATGGTCCCCAAAGAGCAACTCACGCGCGTCGCGGGCATCAACCAGACGTTGTATGGCGTACTTGGCATCGCCGGACCGCCATTGGGCGCCATCCTGATGGAACTTTTACCCCTTCAAGGTGTGATGCTGATTGATGTCGGGACAGCTGCACTGGCAATCATCCCGCTTTTCTTTATCCACATTCCACAACCAGAACGCACCAGCGAGAAGCATGCCAAACGGCCATCGGTATGGACCGATTTCAAAGAAGGTTTGCGCTATGTCTGGGGATGGACGGGGATGCTTTATCTCATCGTGTTGATCTTCTTCTTTAAAATCGCCTCTGCACCGGCATTCTCCCTTATGCCACTGCTCGTCAAAAAACACTTTTCAGGAGGGGCAGCCCAACTTAGCCTGCTACAGGCCATCCTGGGCGTCGGGACCATTGTGGGCGGACTTGTTTTGAGTGCGTGGGGCGGTTTCCGCAAGAAGATTGTCACATCACTCAGCGCGGCCTTTGTTTTCAGCTTCGGCTTCCTGGGACTCGGTCTGGCGCCGGGCAATATTTTCGAAATCGCCTTAGCGAGTGCTTTTGTGATCGGATTTACGCTACCGATGATTGATGGCCCGTTCATGGCGATTATGCAAAGCTCGGTCGAGCCGGAGATGCAGGGGCGAGTGTTTACCCTGGCGATCAGCCTGCTCAACATCAGCGCGCCGTTCAGCCTGGCAATTGCTGGGCCGATCAGTGACAAACTAGGACTACAAATCTGGTACATCGTCGCGGGTGTGATATGCATCGGCATCAGCGTCATCGGATTAGCTATGCCTGCGGTGATGAATATCGAGCGCAAAACCGAACTGCAAGAACCGACCGAAGGAGCTGCGTAAAGGATGTTTAACGTTTGCCATCAGTGCGGCCTCTATCGCGCCGATAAAATCATTGACCCGGCTGGCCCGTACGCCATCTGCCCGGAGTGTAGCTACAAGCACACGTTCCGCTACTTGCCGTTGTTGATCGTCTCCGGCGCGAGCGGTACGGGGAAATCTACGGTCTGTAACGCACTCGTAGGACATTTCACCGACGCCGTGCTGCTGGACAGCGACATCCTTTGGTGCCCAGCATTCAACAGCCCGGAGGACGACTACCGCGACTTTTTCGAGATTTGGCTGAGAATGAGTAAGAACATCGGGCAATCGGGCCGACCGGTGGTCCTGTTCGGTGCTGGCGTTGGCGTGCCCAGCAACATCGAACCGTGCGTGGAGCGCCGCTACTTCTCCGCTATCCACTACCTCGCCCTCACCTGCGACGATGACACACTTGCCGCGCGGCTACGCGCCCGACCGCAGTGGCGCGCTTGTACGAACGATGCCTTTCTCCAATCCCAAATCGACTTCAATCGCTGGTTCAGAGAAACCGGCCCCACCCTCGATCCGCCCATCAC
>JBJYXQ010000251.1:0-2250 GCA_046260035.1 Anaerolineae bacterium | reverse complement strand
CGGACGCAGTTTGCCATGCCTCTCTTCGCGCGCGTATTTTGGGGGTGCGCTGTAGGCCGGGCAGGGAACTGGGATCGCTAAACCCACAGGGTCCCGCAAGAACGGCGGGATAATAATGCTTCATAGGAGAAAAGTGACGAAAGAACTAAGACCGTTACCAGAGATAAGCCGTACCCCATACTGGGGCGCAATTGCGCGTGATGCCGCATCCGGGACAATTCACAAGCCCGACATCATCATAAGATTGCTTCAAGCGCAGTATCAAAATGGCGTGGTCGTCCCGATTTCAGCGCCGGACAGAGTGCCAGGCAAGGATAGACCCGACCATCCATCTGGAAACATCACCGTTTAGGAGAACAATAATATGGGACGCAAAGGCATCAGTAAACGCAAGCCCAAAAAGAACAAGTCAAAATCAAGTGACAAAAGCCATGGCTCTTCCAATGCACGCCCTGGCGAACGCTCGCCGGTATAGTCACCCCTGAATGACAGGAGTGCCCCACTCGACAGAGGTGGATTGAATCCACCGGCTGGATCGAATAAATCGCAAAAGAAACGCTAGGCGACATGATCAAGCCTATGCCTGATGCCTGGTAAGAAAGAAGGCGACAAAGATATGGACTCAAAGCAAATGCTGACGATTGTAGAGCAATACTGCCGGAAGGTAGACCGGGCAGGTGAGGGAATTCAGGTAACGCGCGTCGCCGACCATAAAACGATGTTTGTGGAACAGTCAGGCAACAGCGGACGTATGATCACGCTATCTGAATTCAAGGTGGACGGCGCCAGCTATTGGGCCGGATACAGCTCGCGCAGCCAGACGGTTTACATCAGTCTGGCCGTCTGAAACTGTGCGCCGCACCCTGTGTGCGCAGGATCAAAGCCCAAACCATGTCTGCTACTATCATTTATCAATTGAAATTGAAATTACTCTTTATCGTGATGGTGTTACTTACCCTGTTGGCCTACCCAATCGTTTTTGGTTACGGCAAACTACGCAGGTTTTTCATGGTGAAAGACCGTACCGCCCTGGCGAATCCATATGGTGCGGTACCAGCCACCTCCGCCAGGTAACTGTTAAAGATCAAGTACACACGAAAGAAAGGTCATCATGCGCACCCAATCGATTTCTTTTGGCGACCAGGAAACGCTCTGTGTTTTCCCTGAGGAGCGGTCGAGTCTGGAGCAATCCATCTCTATCTTGAAATTGAAAGGCAACCATCCTGTCATCGTATTCACTGGCGGTGCCATCGATGAGCATCTGGCGGAAGTGACTGGACGAGCAATCCAAACCATTTCCAAGATCGCAGAGGACCTGCACGCAGTCGTCATCTGCGGCGCCACAGACATGGGTGTAATGGCAGCAATCGGCAAGACCAGATCACGGAATCAATACAAATTCCCATTGATTGGCATTGCGCCTGAAGAGTTGGTGACCTGGAAAGACGGCCCGGATAGCACGAATTTCTTGTGGTGGGGGACTTCGCGCCAGCAACTCGAGCCTCATTGCTCCCACTTCTTGCTTGTACCGGGCACCCAGTTTGGGGACGAGTCTGAGTGGATCGCCGACACAACCGCCCTGGTATCCAAAGGCCATCGGTCTGTGACGATCTTAATCAACGGCGACGAGGTTTCCCGGAAGAATATCGAGTTGAGCCTGGAGCAGGGTCGTCCGGTCATCGCGCTGAGCCGCACGGGGCGCCTGGCAGACGATTATTCACGGCAGCCCGAGCGGAACAAATTGATTTCTGTATCTCCGGCCAATTCAGAAAGCCGCATCATCGAGCTTATGCACGCAGCGCTTTCAGTTCCCGAAAAAAGCGTGGCCAGCGCATCTCTGGCCAGCACGGTGTGAGCCCCCGCAACTGAGTTCAATCAAGCTCAGTAGGAAGAGAACCACCAGCGGACCGCTTTCTACCCTGCGGCCTTACGAGCGAGGCATTCAGGAAACCCTAGGGAAGTACAGTCGATTTGTGATGCCGGGATTAGGAGTTCAACTCCCACTCGTTCACATCACTCGCGTGCGTGATATCCGCGAACATACGATGGATATTGAACCTCAACCGGTTATCACCAAAGACAACGTAGAAATTACTGTAGATGGTGTTATGTGGGTACGCCCCACCGGCGATGAAGAAAGTATCAAGCGTACTTTCTATAACATCGACTATTGGAAACGAGCAGTCATCCAGTTGGCGATGACGAATCTGCGTCAGGAGTTTGGCGAATTGTCGCTGGATGAGAGCCTGG
>JBJYXQ010000250.1:2370-4467 GCA_046260035.1 Anaerolineae bacterium | reverse complement strand
ATCGATGGGCGCAACGTCTGCGTGTACGCGCAGGATTTCACCGTTTATGGTGGCTCTGTCTCGCTGACGCATGCCCGCAAGATCACCCAATTGCAGGATTTGGCGCTGCGCAACGGTGTCCCCATCATTGGATTGTTCGATTCTGGCGGCGCACGTATCCAGGAAGGTGTGACGTCGCTGCACGGCTACGGCGAGATTTTCTGTGGCAATGTGATGGCCTCCGGCGTTGTCCCGCAAATTTCGGTGATGATGGGGCCGTGTGCGGGCGGTGCATCGTACAGCCCGGCACTTACTGATTTCATCATCATGGTGGATAAAACGTCCTCAATGTATATCACCGGCCCGGATGTTATCAGGAGCGTCAATGGCGGGACCGTCGTCGACCACGCGAGCCTGGGCGGCGCGCGCGTTCACGCTTCCGTCAGTGGTGTGGCGCATTTTATTGCTGAGGACGAAGCGTATGCCCTTGGGCTGGTGCGTCGCTTGCTCAGCTATCTTCCAGCGAACAACGTGGAGAATCCACCCAGCCTGCCGGCCGATGACGCCATAGCACCAGAGAATCTGGCGCGCCTCAATACCCTTATCCCGGATGATCCCAACATCCCCTACGATATGCACGCGGTGCTCGATGGGGTGGTGGACCGGGGGAGCTTCTTCGAAGTTCACGCCGCGTGGGCGCGAAATGCCCTTGTGGGTTTTGCGCGGCTGGCGGGGCAGGTGGTAGGCATCGTTGCACAGCAGCCGTTGGAGAAGGCCGGCGTCATCGACATCGATGCTTCCGACAAGATTGCGCGTTTTGTGCGCCTTTGCGATGCCTTCAATCTGCCGCTGATCACTTTCGTGGATTCGCCCGGTTTCTTGCCTGGCATAGCACAGGAGCATAGCGGTATCATCCGCCACGGTGCGAAGATTATCTATGCCTACGTCGCGTCCAACGTGCCCAAAATCTCCATCGTCATTCGCAAGGGCTACGGTGGAGCGTACATTGTGATGAGCAGCAAAGCCATCGGCGCGGATCTGCACCTGGCCTGGCCGTCGGCGGAGATCGCGGTGATGGGACCGGAGGCGGCGATCAATGTGCTCCACCGCCGAGAACTTGCGGCGGAAGCAGATCCCGACGCGCGGCGAGCTGAGTTGGTGGCAGACTATCGCGAGACGCACGCTACACCGTACTACGCGGCAGAACGCGGCATCCTGGACAACGTGATCGAGCCGGCGCAGACACGTTCCACACTCATTGCAGCGCTGCGCACGCTGCGCGAGCAACTTCGCTCTAAACCGCCCAAGAAGCACGGCATTATGCCAGTGTAACATCATACGTGATGCGTAAAGCCAAGATCAAGTATCGAGCATCTAGTACCCAGCAACGAGCAACGAAATTATGACAACATTGTTGAATCAAGCCTTAATATTGACCCTCATCGGGATGGGAATGACGTTTGGGGCATTGGGCTTGCTCGTTTTGGGCATGTACGCAATGACGGCTCTCATTAACGACAATCCACGGCGCAAAAAGAAGGCGACCGAAGAAGCACCGCCTGAAAAGGCGCTCGTGACGCGGGTTGCGGACGTGGTGCTGCATCTCGCTGCAGCCGCGAACCTGCCAGCTGCCGAAGCTGAAGCGGATGAAGATCGGGCACGCGCCGCGGTAGCGGCTGTGGCGCTGGCACTGGCGCTCGAAGATAGCACGTCACACGTACTGGCAGACGATCGGTATCGTGCCGCCGCGGCGGCTGTAGCTATGGCAGTGGCAGCGGCTAGTGCCGATGCCGGTGCCGATGCTGCATCCGCTCCGGCGAATGTCATCACGATGCCGGATCCTTGGAGTTCTCATGCGCGTGCCCAACAGCTCACGCGACGCCAGCGTTTTGCACGAACGCGGTAAACGGTAGACAGGCCCGTCTACTGGATTCTTTTTATTGTCTGCCGATTACAAAGTTATTTCGGAGGAATTGAGTATGTCCGTTTATTATGTCACCGTTCACGGGAAACAGTATACCGTCGAAGTCCTTGACCCGCATGCACGGCCTGTCCGTGCCGTTGTGGATGGCGAAGTTGTTGAAGTCAATGTCGCCGCCGCTCCGGCTTCTACTCCGG
>JBJYXQ010000250.1:0-2270 GCA_046260035.1 Anaerolineae bacterium | reverse complement strand
TCCTGTGACCACGCCTGAAGCCCAACCGGCATCCATACCGGACGAATTGCCACAGGCTGCTGTCGAGGAGGTCAAAGCGCCGCTTCCCGGGACTGTTGTCAGCATCGCCGTGAACGTGGGTGAGCGCGTGACGCATGGGCAGGAGTTGTGTGTACTGGAAGCGATGAAGATGAATAATCCCATCCGCGCGAACCAGCCGGGCGTGATTCGCAAAATCCTCGTTACCGTTGGGCAGCAGGTGCAACACGGCGCACCCCTTATGATGATTGGAGATTAACATGCAGGCTAGGGCCCACGCCGGGCGACTTTCATCGCACTTAGCGGACCAGATCGAGGCGCAAACGCGCGACCCCGACTGGACGTTGGCACATTACACCTTCGTCGCCAGTGTGACTACGCTGGCCTCGGAGTGCGATATTGCCCACTCGCCCGCGATGTCGGTCGCCAGCAGCCATGCGGTGCCCCGGCTCAATCTCGCCTTTATTGGCGAGTCGGCGGAGCTACTAGCCAATTACACCACTTTTTTGATCAGTCAAAGCAGCGAAATTGAGCTTATGGTCGATGAAGCGCAGCGTGTTGTAGCAGAACAAGCCTTCAAGGTTCTCAATAAAGAACCACAGTGGCAGATGGTGTTCCGCGGTGATCTCGATGTGTTGGATGCTGGACAGACGACCGAATTAGCCGATAACGATCTGCAGGCGATGCAAGCGCTGGCGAAGAGTGAGAAGGTTGAGCTGCGGTTTACTACACGGGATCCATTTCAACAAGGTCCAGCCTTTGGTATTTGGGAGGGACGCCGGTTGATAGCAATGGGTGTCACTAACCTGCGGTTGCCCGGTGTGGTCCAGATCGGCAACGTTGTAGCGACGAAGATGGCCTCCGAGCATCTGTACATTGCCGCGATTGTGTCTGCGCTGGTCAAAGCTCATGCTGAACGGATGAAGGTCTTCTATATCATCGCCCAGCAGGATGAGACGACTGTGGAATTGCTCGAGACGTTGGGCTTCGTCCGCGAGCGCCCGATGTATCGAATGTGCTGTGTCCTCAAAGAAGGCGTTTGACGTCAGATAGTGACTTTCGGCTTGAGACTTTGGATTATTTCAGGAGTTATTCGTGAATGGTATTGATTTGAGCAACCTGATCGCCGGTTTGTTAGCCGTTTCGTGGCAAAGTCTCGTGATGATGATCATCGGCGGTGTCCTGATCTATCTGGCGATTGCTAAGGAATACGAGCCAGTGTTGTTGCTGCCGATCGGGATTGGATGCATTATCGCCAACCTGCCGCTCTCCGCAATGATCGATCCGCACGAAAACGGCATGTTGTACGTCCTGAAGAAAGCCGGTGTCGATAACGAGTTGTTCCCGCTGCTGATTTTTGTCGGCGTGGGGGCGATGATGGACTTCCGCCCCCTGCTGGCACAACCCCTCTTCGCGTTGATGGGCGCGGCGGGACAGTTCGGTATCTTCGGGACGCTGATTCTCGCTATTTTGCTTGGCTTTCCGATGAACGAGGCCGCCAGCATTGGCATCATCGGCGCGATTGACGGCCCGACCAGTATCTACGTGGCGACGAAGCTCGCGCCGCAACTACTTGGCGTGATCTCGGTGGTCGCCTACTCGTACATGAGCCTTGTTCCCATCATCCAGCCGCCGATCATGCGCTTGCTCACTACCCGCGAGGAGCGGATGACCAAGATGGCCTACAGCCCGCGCCCGGTTTCCAAGCTGGCGCTGGTGCTCTTCCCGATCATTGTCACTATTGCGGTGGGCATTCTCGTGCCGCAGGCCGCGCCGTTGATCGCCTCGCTGATGCTGGGCAATCTTCTCAAAGAATCCCGCGTCGTGGAACGGCTAACCAAAGCTTCGGAAAACGAGATCATCAATATCTCTACACTTTTCCTGGGGTTGGTGGTGGGCAGCACCATGACCGGCGCGAGTTTTCTAAACCTGGATACGCTTAAAATCCTGATTCTGGGGCTGTTCGCGTTTGGATTGGACACGGCGGCAGGCATCGGTTTCGGCAAACTGCTCTACGTGCTCTCCGGCAAAAAGATCAATCCGCTGATCGGAGCGGCAGGCATCAGCGCCTTCCCAATGGCGGGTCGTCTGGTGCAGAAGGTCGCGCACGAGGAGGATTTCTCCAACTTCGTGCTGATGCATGCGATGGGGGCCAATACTGCCGGGCAGTTGGGATCGGTGATTGCAGGTGGTGTCCTGCTCACACTTGTGATCCCACTAGTGGGAGGATAAATCAAGTCAAAAGTAAACGG
>JBJYXQ010000249.1:0-2955 GCA_046260035.1 Anaerolineae bacterium | reverse complement strand
TCCAGGTAACGCAAGTGCTCGAGGATGGTTGGCAACGCATCGGTGGCAGCCGTTTGCGCCGGTTCGGCGGTGGCTGTCGGCGCTGTGGTTGGCGTCGGTGATGATAACGTCGGTTCAGTGGTTGCAGTCGGAGCCGCCGTTGGCGGTGCCACCGTTGGCGGAACCGCTGTCGGAGGTAATGGCGTTGATGTAGCAGCTGCAACCGGTGCCTCTGTCGACAGTTGTGCCGTCGGTGTGGGTGAGGCGCACCCACTCACGATCCACATCATACAAAGTGACAGTACGAACAAATATCTTCTCATAGTCTATGTCCTCCATCGTTAGTGAGAACCGCGCATAGTTTAGCACAGATTTACCCGCCAACAAAAAGTGAAGCCTGACAGGCCGTGAAGACCTGTCAGGCTCCGAGGAGGATATGCGAGCACACTCGCACGTCAAGGATAGATTTTCGGATGGATCCTAGTAGCTAAAGTTGCGCAGCACAAGCGGCATCAGGATGCGGTAAACACCGTACTGCTTGTCCAGACTCACAACCGCATCCAGGTCCGGATCGCCCATAAGCAGCCCCATGGCGAAGATGGTGTAAACCGATTCCTTCCTGAAGGAGACATCCTCGCGCAGCAACGCCAGGATCGCGGTGTCTGCTGCTGCCCGCACGTAGAGATCGTAGCCGGTATCGGCGTCAACCGGCTGGTACGGGCCGGCTTGTTGGAATGCGATGTTGCTGAAGAGTTCCAACTCGTCGTTGACGTACACGTTGACCGCAGGTGCATCGGGTGAGAGGTGGATGAAGCGCACGTGAGCCTTGCCGTCTGCCGGGGCGCTGTTGTCGTCCATAAAGACGATTGGGGTGATAGACGTCAGCACATCTGTCGCCGCGATGGTGTAGTCCTTATCGATATCGAAGGTCAGCGTTGCCGAAATCACAACCGGTTCCGTCGCCCCGGTGGGGACAACCTGAATCAGGTGATCGCCAGGCGTCAGCGGCAAGTAGCCGGAAACCGCCTTGAAAGGCACGTCGGTGAGTTCAGGAACCAGCGCGCCGTCGATCCACACGTCCACGTTGGGCGCATCCGGCGAAGCGTGAACGACGCGGGCGCGGGCATATCCGCTATCCGCGACCAACACGGCTTCCAGCGGGGGCGCCCCACCGGCCAACCCCATCGCGAAGATGGTGTAAACCGTGCCCTCATTGAGCGTGATGCGCGGCAGGGAGAGCACGACGTTCTGCGTGCCCGCCAACCGCACTTCCAGATCGTAGTAGTAGGCATTCACCGGCAGATAAGCGCCGACTTCACTAAACGCGATGTTCGAGAAGAGCACCGGCCCGCCAGCCAGGGCGATGTCGACAGCCGGGGCGTTGGGCGAGGTGTGGATGAAGCGGACGTGCGCCTTGCCTGTCGCAGGCATAGTGTTGTCGTCCTCAAGTACCAGTGGGGCGATGTTCGCCAGTTCACCGACCGCTGCAACCGTGTAGTCGACTTCTGGCGCGAGGTTGAGCGAGGCGGAAATGACCACCGGAGCGGTCAAGCCGGCCGGCGTCACCTGGATGAAGTAGTCGCCATCACGCAACGGCGCATAAGCGGAAACCTCTTTGTAGTCCACATCAGCGAAAGCCACAGCCCCGTCAACCCATACATCCACCGCCGGGGCATCTGGCGAGGTATGCGCTATCCGCACGCGGGCAAACCCGCTGTCGATAGCAACGAGAGCGTTCAGTGCGGGATCACCGCCGGCAAACCCGGTGGCAAACACCGTATATATGCGACCTTCCTCGAAGGTCACACCCGGCAACGGCAGGACGACCGTGGCCTCGCCGGCGAGACGAACTTCGAGATCGTAGGTACCGGCATCCACGGGCAGATACCCGCTGGCTTCCTGGAACGCGATGTTACCGAACAACACGGCTCCACCCGCCAGGGCAACGTCGACTGCCGGCGCGTTGGGCGAGGTGTGGACGAAGCGTACGTGCGCCTTACCCGCCGCGGGCGCGCCGTTATCGTCCATCAGCACAATGGGCGTAATCTGGGTGAGAATATCCGTAGCGGCAATGGTATAGTCGCTCTCCGGTGTAAAAGCGAGGGTAGCGGAAATGACGGCTGGCTCGGTCTGCCCGGCCGGCGTCACCTGAATGCCGTAAGCGCCATCGGGCAAAAGTGCGTAGCGTGAAATGTCCTCGAAGGCCAGCCCCTCGAACGCTTTCTCGCCGTTCACCCATACGTCCACGGCAGGCGCATCGGGTGAAGTGTGAGCGACGCGAACGCGCGCGAATCCACTGTCGATACTGGTGACGGCGCGCAAGTCAGGCGTTCCGCCAGCCAACCCCATCGCAAAGACCGTGTACACGCGTCCGGCTTTAAACATCACGCCCGGAAGCGGCAGGACGACGGTGGCCTCACCCGCTAAACGTACTTCGAGATCGTAGGTGCCAGCGCTCACGGGCTGATAGGCACTTTCTTCCTGGAAGCTGATATTACCAAAGAGGACGGCGCCGCCCGCCAGCGCCACATCAACAGCGGGTGCATCCGGCGAAAAATGGACAAAGCGCACATGCGCCATGCCATCCGCGGGCGCGCTGTTATCGTCGGTCAGGACAACGGGGGTGATATTCGTTAGCACGTCGGTCGCTGCAATGGTGTAATCCATATCAGCATTGAACGTCAGCGTCGCCGAAATCACCGCCGGTTCTGTAAGACCGGCCGGCACAACCTGAATCGCGTGCTCGCCAGACATAACGGTGAGATAATCACTGATATCCTCAAATGCGAGGTCTTCGAGCGCCAGCGCGCCATCCACCCACACATCCACGTCAGGTGCATCAGGGGAAGCATGCGCCACGCGAACTCGCGCATCGGCCACCGGCGCTGCAGGAACCTCCGGTGCCGCGGTCGTTCTCAATAGAGGATAAACGGGGAATATCGTCGTTGCAACCAAAGCTAAAAACATCATCGTGGT
>JBJYXQ010000248.1:0-2932 GCA_046260035.1 Anaerolineae bacterium | reverse complement strand
ATAACCATGCCTAAGATCACATTTATCGGAGCGGGCAGCACCGTATTCGCCAAAAACTTGCTGGGCGACATTCTTAGCTTCCCCGAACTGGCGGAGAGCACGATTAGCCTGCATGACATCGATCCCGAACGGCTGCGCACGACGGAGATTGTGGCCCACAAAATCGCCGAGCGCTTAGACGTGAATCCCACGATTGAAGCGACACTCGATCGCCGCGCCGCCCTGGATGACGCCGACTACGCTGTCAACATGATCCAAGTCGCCGGCTATAAGCCGGGAACCGTGGTCGATTTCGAGATACCCAAGAAATACGACCTGCGCCAGACGATCGCCGACACCCTGGGCGTCGGCGGCATCATGCGCGCCCTGCGCACGATCCCCGTGCTGATCGAAATGTCGCGCGACATGGAAGAGGTGTGCCCTGACGTCTTGCACCTGAACTACGTCAATCCGATGGCCATGAACTGTTGGGCCCTGGATCGCGCCACGCCTATTAAGACCGTGGGACTCTGCCACAGCGTGCAGGGGACGGCGATGGAGATCGCCATGGACATTGGCGTTGTGCCGGACGAGATCAATTATGTTTGTGCGGGCATTAACCACATGGCCTTTTACCTGACTTTCGAACGGGATGGCCAGGATCTCTATCCGATGGTGCGCCAGGTGATCGAGGAAGACCGCGTGCCCGCGCACAACCGCGTGCGCTATGATATGTTCAGGCGCCTGGGCTATTTCGTCACCGAGTCAAGCGAGCATTTTTGCGAATACACGCCCTGGTTTATCAAACATGACCGGCCCGACCTGATCAAAAAATACAACATCCCGCTGGATGAATACATCACGCGCTGTGAGAAGCAAATCGTCGACTGGGAAAAACTGCGTGTCAAGCTGGAAGACCCGCAGCGCAAACTACGCGTCAGCCGCAGCGGGGAATACGGATCGCTGATCATCCACAGCCAGGAGACGGGAATCCCACGCGTGATTTACGGCAATATGCCTAACAACGGATTGATTGACAATCTTCCCCAGGGCTGCTGTGTAGAGGTGCCCTGTGTGGTGGACAAAAACGGCGTACAACCTACACGCATCGGCGCGCTGCCAATCCACCTGGCGGCGTTAATGCAAACAAATATCAATGTACAGGCGCTGACCGTGGAAGCGGCGCTGACCGGCAAAAAAGAATACATCTACCACGCCGCCATGCTCGATCCGCACACCGCGGCCGAACTGGACCTGGATCAAATCTACTTCCTGGTAGATGACCTGATCGAAGCGCACGGTGACTGGCTGCCTGAGTACCAGTAATCAGTGAACCGTATACTGTTTACTTCTTACCGTCCCCCATGCCCACCCAGTCGATCTCAATCCCGGCGGCCGTCCACAGCCGCTCAGCAAGTTCGCCGGTGTGCGTCTGCAGGTGGCGTATGGAGTAAAACTGGAGTTCGGTCTTTGACATCGGCAGCCAGTGGAAACCGGATTCGCCGTTCAGGTCGAGCAGGGGCACGATGTCGTCAACCTGCCCGCGGCAGAAGGCGATATAGTCCAGCATATCCTCCTGCGTGTATGGCGCTTTGGTTTCCGCTTCACGCGCCGGCAGTTCCGGGTCCATATTCTCAGCATCGGCAACATGCCCCGACCAAAAGACGAAATCGTCTGCGGTAGGCTGCAAGTACAGATGAACGTAGAAGAGGGCATGGTATGCCACCTGCCAGGTCCTGTTCTTATCCTCGCTGCGGTTCCATAGAGCAGGGGGGTATTTTTCGACAGCCTGCTGCATCATGGACAATGTGGCATGGTATTGGGAGCGGATAACATTTTCAAGCATTGGGATTTGTCCTTTCTGTTGGATTGCTTTGACTACCGATTTTTTTAAGGCCGTTTCTCCGGGTACAGCCCCAGAACACCTTCTTCTGAGGCGTCACAGATGCCGCGCTCGGTGATCAGGCCCGTAACCAAGCGAGACGGCGTCACGTCAAAGGCGTAATTAGCCGCGGGGCTATCCTCAGGCGTCAGCAGCACCTGCATTATTTCCCCCTCATGCAGCCCTTGAATGGTCCGCACCTCGGTGGCGTCACGCTGCTCAATGGGCACTTCCTTAACGCCGTTGCGCATATGCCAATCAAAGGTAGAAGACGGCAAAGCGGTGTAGAAAGGCACGCCGTTGTCGTAGGCGGCCAGCGCCTTCAGGTAGGTGCCGATCTTGTTGCCCACGTCCCCGGTGTACGTCGTGCGGTCGGTGCCCGTGATCACCAGATCGACCATGCCGTGCTGCATCAGGTGGCCGCCCACATTATCGGCGATCACGGTATGGGGCACGCCATGCTCGCCTAACTCCCATGCCGTCAGCCGCGCGCCTTGATTGCGCGGCCGTGTTTCGTCAACCCAGACGTGGACCTTGATGCCCTGGTCATGGGCGGCATAGATAGGCGCCGTGGCCGAGCCATAATCGACGAAGGCCAGCCAGCCGGCGTTACAGTGCGTGAGGATATTAACAGGTTCGCCGTTTTTTTCTTTGCTGATCGCCTCGATGAGGGCCAGGCCGTGCTCGCCGATGCGCCGGCAAAAGTCAGCGTCTTCGTCGGCGATCGTCCGCGCGGTTTCGAGGGCCGTTTCGATCCTGGCCTCGATATCCCCGTCACTTCTGCCGATGGCTTCCAACTGCCGCTCGACGGCCCAGGCTAGGTTAACGGCCGTCGGCCGGGTCGCCTTTAGCTGCTCACCAGCGGCGGCGAGTGACTCCATAAAACTATCCTCAGGCGCGTGCAAGGCGGCAATATACATGCCAAATCCGGCAGTCGCCCCGATTAGGCCCGCGCCGCGCACGTGCATCTCCTTTATCGCTCGCGCCACGTCATCGACCGTTGCCAGATCCTCAATTACAAATTGATGCGGCAGGTGGCGTTGATCGATGATCTGCACCACGCGGGGATCA
>JBJYXQ010000247.1:0-7532 GCA_046260035.1 Anaerolineae bacterium | reverse complement strand
TGATGCCTGGATCATGCCTATGCAAATCGTGTAGACGTTGATCGCGGTATATGGCGTGTTCATGACACCAATCTGCTTGGCGCTATGCGCTGGTGTGGTTCCTCGTGAAACTGCTGGCGTAGCGGGTGTTCGATCCAACTGCCGAGCCCCTGTTGGGCAAGGCGCCCGTCGATATTTCGCAGCAGATCGCCAGGCGGGCCTTGGAACTCTACGAGCAGCGTGGCCGTCGTGATGGTCAGGCAGGTTAGGACTGGCTTGAGGCGGAGCGAGAGATTCGGAAAAAGTAAACGGAGCGGGCGAAGTCTGCTGCAAAGTCGCCCGGAGTCCCATGAGTGCTACGCGTAACCTATGCAATGAATGACACCGTGAGGATGAAGATGAAAGTCAAATCAAAAGATTTCCGGGTGCAGGAAGGCGCAAAGGTCGATCTCAAAAAGTGGCCGACGCTGGTGAAACCGGTGTACAAGTCGAAAAAGGAGTATAAAAAACTCCTCGAAGAACAGGTGGAGGAGCTAAGTGAGCTGCAACGACTTCACTATGCGTCCAACCGTTATGCGGTGTTGTTGATTTTTCAGGCCATGGATGCCGCCGGCAAGGATGGCGCCATCCGGCATGTCATGTCCGGCGTCAATCCGCAAGGTTGCCAGGTCTTCAGCTTCAAACATCCGAGTGCCACGGAACTGGAGCACGATTTTCTGTGGCGCACCACTCGTGATCTACCGGAGCGCGGTCGGATCGGCATCTTTAACCGATCCTATTATGAGGAAGTGTTGATCGTGCGAGTGCATCCGGAGATTCTGCACAGCCAAGGATTACCGGATGGGTTGCTCGATGAGGAAGACATCTGGCATGACCGCTATCGTTCTATCGTGGACCTGGAGAATCATCTCTATCGTAACGGCACGCGTATCATCAAGTTTTTCCTTCACCTTTCCGAGGAAGAACAGCGAAAGCGCTTTCTCGATCGCATCGACGAGTCCGAAAAAAACTGGAAATTCAGTCTTGCCGACATTGAAGAGCGGAAATTCTGGAAACAGTATATGCAGGCCTATGAGGCATGCCTGGGCGCAACGAGCACAAAAGTTGCGCCGTGGTATGTGGTTCCCGCCGACGACAAAGAGAATGCTCGTCTGATTGTTTCAAGGATTATTCTCGATATCTTCAAGTCACTCAAAATGCACTACCCCAAAACCGACGCCAAGCGCAAGCAGGAATTGTTGTCAATTCGCCAGCAGCTGATGAAGGAAGGCCCAAGTGGCAACCGGGCTCGGTAAATTCGGCCGGCACAAGCCTGATGCAACCGCCGAACCAGGTTGCTTGCATTGTGGTCCGTACGGAATCGGGCACTTTGTCAAGATGGTCCACAACGGGATAGAATATGATCTGATGGTGGCTTATGCACAGGGCCCGGGTATCCTGCGCAATGTGAAAACGGTATGGCGGTCATAATGAGAAGAAGGGACGCTGAGATGCGCAATATCAATCACCACACGATGCCAGCGGATGCGCTGGTGATCTTCGGCGTGACCGGCGACCTTGCCCACAAGATGATCTTTCCGGCGCTGTACGCCATGGCCAGGCGCGGCGTTCTCAACGTGCCGGTGGTTGGCGTCGCCGCCTCGAAGTGGAGCCCGACGCGACTGCGCAAACAGGTGACGGACAGTATCAAGCAAGCCGGTAAGATCGATGACCGGGATGCACTTGACCACGTCCTTTCCCTGCTCCGGTATGTGGATGGTGATTACAACGACCCGTGTACGTTCAAAGCACTGAAACAGGCACTGGGTGATGCGCGGCGCCCGACGCATTACCTCGCCATTCCCCCCGCGCTGTTCGCGACGGTTATCAAAGGGCTCGGTGCGACAGGCCTGGCCGATCAGGCGCGTGTCATCGTCGAAAAACCGTTTGGACGCGATCTGGCTTCGGCGCGAGATCTTAATCGCATCGCGCTGTCGGTGTTTGCGGAAGACGCGATCTTCCGCATCGATCACTATCTCGGTAAAGAGGCAATCATGAATATCCTCTATTTCCGTTTCGCCAATTCATTCCTCGAGCCGATCTGGAACCGCGACCACGTGGCCAGCGTGCAGATCACGCTGGCCGAGGATTTCGGTGTCAAGGGTCGCGGCGCGTTTTACGAAAGCGCTGGCTGTCTGCGCGACGTCATCCAGAACCATTTGTTCCAGGTCGTCGCGCTGCTGGCCATGGAGCCGCCGGCCTATCAGGGCTATGGCGCCGTGCACAGCGAGAAGGCCAAGGTGTTCCAGGCCATGCGCCCCTTGCAGCCGGACGATGTAGTGCGCGGCCAGTACACCGGTTACCGCAAAGAGCCGGGCGTGGCGAAGGGCTCGGACGTCGAGACGTTCTGCGCCCTGCGCTTGTTCATCGACTCGTGGCGCTGGCAGGGGGTGCCGTGGTACTTGCGTTCCGGCAAATGTCTGGGTTCCACAGCGGCCGAGGTCCTGGTGGAATTAAAACCACCACCACAACGGCTGTTTGACGATTCGGCGCCAGTGAACGGACGGGCCAATTATCTGCGCTTCCGGTTGTCTCCCAACTCTGCCGTCGCACTCGCCGCGCGCGTCAAGCGCGCGGGCAAGGAATTCATCGGCGATCAGCGTGAACTCTACCTGCTGGAAGAACACCCGGGGGAGGAAACACCTTACGCACGACTACTAAGCGATGCCATGGCCGGCAACGGCGCGCTCTTTACCCGTGAAGATGCGGTCGAGGCCGCCTGGGCGGTGGTCGATCCTGTACTTAATGCGCACCACCAGGCACATCGCTACGAGCCCGGTAGCTGGGGTCCAAAAGCAGCGGATGCCCTCATCGCAGCAGACGGAAGCTGGCACAACCCAGCACTGATAAAGGCTACAAAATGACGCAATGAACGAAGTTGTATTTCTACTGGAAACGGACAATACCCGGCTCGATAACGATAGGATGCATCATGAAAGCTACACAACAACTGCACGATCCCGGTCAAGGTCTCTGGTTCGACAACATCCGCGAGGGTACGCAAACTTCCGCAAAATCCTGGTGCGATCTGATGGAGTACATTGTGTTAAAAAGCGCCATGCTGACGCAGACCCGCCCAGTCAGGACCACGCCATGACAGGCACCCCGCAACTCGACCAGCTGTGCATCAATACCCTGCGCATGCTTTCCATCGACGCCGTGCAGCAAGCGCAGTCCGGGCATCCCGGTACACCCATGGATGCCTCGCCGACGGCCTACTGTTTGTGGCAGCGTTTTCTGCGCTACGACCCGGAGGACCCCAACTGGCCGAACCGCGATCGCTTCGTACTGTCATCCGGTCACGCCTCGATGCTGCTGTATAGCCTGCTGTATCTGTGCGGGGTCAAGGCGATGAACCCAGGCTATGAACAGATCGGCGCTCTGGCGGTGACGCTCGACGATATCAAGAATTTTCGGCAGGCCGGCAGCCGCTGTACCGGCCATCCCGAATATGGCTGGACCTCCGGGGTGGAGACCACCACCGGGCCGCTTGGGCAAGGCGTGGCGACCAGCGTCGGCATGGCCATTGCGGAACGCTGGCTGGCGGCCACCTATAATCGTCCCGGTTACGAAATGTTCGAACATAAGGTGTATGCCCTGTGCGGCGACGGCGACATGATGGAAGGGGTCAGTAGCGAGGCGGCCTCTCTCGCCGGCCACCTCCAACTAGCCAACCTGTGCTGGATTTACGACGACAACCACATCAGCATCGAGGGCGCGACCCGCATCACGCTCACTGAGGATGTGGCGGCGCGCTTTCTCGGCTACGGCTGGAATGTCACACGCGTAGCCGACGCCAACAACCTGGAGCAGTTGACGCATGGCTACAATACGTTTCTCGCTACCCACGATAGGCCTACCCTGATTATCGTGCAAAGTCATATCGGCTATGGCGCGCCACACAAACAGGACAGCAATAAAGCTCACGGCGAGCCGCTTGGTGCGGAAGAAGTGCGCCTGACGAAGGAATTCTACGGCGGGGACCCTGACGCCAAATTTGACGTATCTGACGGCGTTGCAGAGCATTTCCGGGAGCACATTGGCCGTCGTGGTGCAGGGCTTCGCTCAACCTGGGAAAAACAGTTCGCGGCCTATCGCAAACAATACCCGGACCTTGCCGGGCAGATCGATCGTATGCAGCACCGCGATTTGCCCGAAGGCTGGGACAGCGCGCTACCGATTTTTCCGGCCGACGCGAAGGGCATGGCGACGCGCGACGCTTCGGGTAAAGTGTTGAACGCTATCGCCGCAAAGATGCCGTGGCTGCTGGGCGGCGCGGCAGACCTGGCGCCGTCAACCAAAACCCGTTTGAACTTCGAGTTTGCCGGTGATTTTCAGGCGCCAGGTGAGACGGGCGACTACCGCGGACGCAATTTCCACTACGGCGTGCGCGAGCACGCCATGTGTGCCATCAGCAACGGACTCAGCCTGTCGAAGCTGCGCCCTTATGCCGCGAGTTTCCTGGTTTTCAGCGACTATTGCCGCGGCGCGCTGCGGCTGGCCGCGATGATGCAGCTTCCGGTCATCACGATCTGGACGCACGACTCGATCAGCATGGGCGAGGACGGACCTACCCACCAGCCCATCGAACACGTGGCGTCCTTGCGCGCGATGCCCGGCATGTTGGTATTGCGCCCGGCAGACGCGAACGAGGTGGTAGAGGCGTGGCGGGTGATCATGCCGCTCAAGGACCGCCCGGTTTGCCTGGTGCTGACCCGGCAGGCGCTGGCGACACTGGACCGCACCCGCTATGCGCCGGCGAGCGGCGTGGCGCGTGGCGCCTACGTGCTCGCTGACACTCCGGATCAAAGCCCTGACGTGCTGCTGCTGGCGACCGGCAGCGAAGTCTCACTGTGCATTGCCGCTTATGAGCAACTGAAGATCGAGGGAATCAAAGCGCGCGTGATCAGCATGCCGTCGTGGGAACTGTTTGAGCATCAGAGTCAAGAATATCGTGACAGCGTACTGCCGCCGGAGATAAGCGCGCGCGTCGCCGTCGAGGAGGCCTCCGGTTTCGGTTGGGAACGCTATACCGGTTGCAATGGAAGCATCCTAGGGCTGCACACCTTCGGACTGTCTGCGCCGATGAAGGTCGTTGCGCAGCACTTCGGGTTCGAGCCCGCACACGTTGTCGCCGCCGCCAGGGAACAAGTGGTACGCAACGCTGTGAACAAGTAAGACGGGTCTGCACGGATGCACGCGCTACGTATTCAACCCGCTTGGTGCTGCCCAGGTTATATTGGCTTATAGTGGGCAGCAGTACACGCTTTTCCGCTGTATATACGCCAGCGTACATACAGCATGAGCACAGGATAGCCAAGGCGGTTTGCCGCGTTCCCGGCTTTGGCAGAAAATGAGGAGAATGGAACCATGAAGCCAACTACGCTTTCCCCGGAACTGCTCCACAAGATCGACGCCTATTGGCGCGCCGCCAACTATCTGTCGGTCGGCCAGATTTATCTCTACGACAATCCGCTGCTGAAGCGGCCGCTGACGCTCGCGGATGTGAAGCACATGCTGCTGGGACACTGGGGCACGACCCCCGGGCAGAACTTCATTTACGCGCACTTGAACCGGGTCATCAAGAAGTACGACCTCGACATGATTTACGTCTCCGGCCCCGGGCACGGCGGCCCGGCCGTCGTGGGCAACACGTATCTCGAGGGCACTTACAGCGAGATCTATCCCGACATCAGCCAGGATGAGGCCGGGCTTCGGAAGCTCTTTATTCAGTTTTCGTTTCCCGGAGGAATTCCCAGCCACGCATCGCCGGAGACTCCCGGCTCGCTCCACGAGGGCGGTGAACTGGGGTATTCGCTCAGCCATTCGTTCGGGGCGGTGTTCGATAATCCCGACCTGATCGTCGCCTGCGTCGTCGGCGACGGTGAGGCCGAAACGGGCCCGCTGGCCACCGCATGGCACTCCAACAAGTTTCTCAATCCGGCCACCGACGGTGCGGTGCTCCCGGTCCTGCACCTGAACGGCTACAAGATTTCCAACCCGACCATCCTGGCCCGCATCGAGCATGAGGAATTGGAACAGCTGCTCCGCGGCTACGGGTGGACGCCCTACTTCGTCGAGGGCCACGAGCCCGAGCTGATGCACGAGGCCATGGCCGCGACACTCGACACGGTGGTGGAGGAGATCAAAAGGATCCAGCAGGGCGCGCGCGTCCACGGCAACCGCATGCGTCCGCGCTGGCCGATGATCGTCCTGAATTCACCCAAGGGCTGGACCGGGCCGAAGATAATCGATGGCCTGCCGGTCGAAGGCACCTTCCGGGCGCACCAGGTGCCGCTCTCCGACCCGGCCGTCCATCCCGAACACCTCAAGCTGCTGGAAGACTGGCTGCGGAGCTACCGGCCGGAGGAACTCTTCGATGAGCAGGGCCGCCTGAAACCGGAACTGGCCGAACTTGCGCCCAAGGGCGAACGACGCATGGGCGCCAATCCCCACGCCAACGGCGGCATGCTGCTTCGCGACCTGCGGATGCCGGATTTCCGCGACTACGCGGTCGACGTGCCGGCGCCGGGGGCGCGCGGCATCGGCGACACGCATGTGCTCGGCCCTTTCCTGCGCGATGTGGCAAAGTTGAACAGTGAGCAGCGGAATTTCCGGGTCTTTGGCCCAGACGAGACGCTTTCCAACGGCCTGGAGGCCCTCTTTGAAGTGACCAAACGCCAATGGGATGCCGCGACCGTGCCGAACGACGAATTTCTCGAGCCCACCGGGCGCGTAATGGAAATGCTCAGCGAGCACCAATGCGAGGGCTGGCTCGATGGCTACCTGCTCACCGGCAGGCATGGGCTCTTTAACTGCTACGAGGCGTTCATCCATATCATCGATTCGATGTTCAACCAGCATGCCAAGTGGCTGAAGGTTACCGCACACCTGCCGTGGCGGCGCAAGATCGCCTCGCTGAACTACCTGCTGACCTCGCACGTCTGGCGTCAGGATCACAACGGTTTCACGCATCAGGATCCGGGTTTCATCGATCACGTGGTGAACAAGAAGGCCGAGGTGGTGCGCGTGTACTTTCCGCCGGATGCCAATTGTCTATTGTCAGTCATGGACCACTGCCTGCGCAGTCATCATTACGTCAACGTGGTGGTCGCGGGCAAACATCCGGCGCCGCAGTGGCTGAGCATGGATGCCGCAGTCAAGCATTGCAGCGAGGGTATTGGCATCTGGCAATGGGCCAGCAACGATCAGGCGGTTGCACCCGACGTCGTCATGGCCTGCTGTGGCGATGTACCCACGCTGGAGACACTCGCCGCCGTCTCCATTCTACGTGAGCATCTACCCGAGCTGAAAATCCGTGTGGTCAACGTCGTCGACCTGATGAAGCTGCAACCACCCAGCGAACACCCGCACGGCTTGAGCGACATGGATTTTGACGAACTCTTCACAAAAGATAAACCGGTGATCTTCGCCTACCATGCCTACCCGTGGTTGATCCATCGGCTGACCTACCGCCGTACCAATCATGACAACATTCACGTCCGCGGCTACAA